>JAUNIV010000256.1 GCA_030523385.1 Bacteroidales bacterium
GATATGGATTTCCGAAATTATATTGCAACAGACACGTGTGGCGCAGGGATATGATTATTATTGCCGTTTTGTGAAACGCTTTCCCGATGTGTTCTCGTTGGCTGCTGCCACCGAAGACGAGGTGTTGAAATGCTGGCAGGGATTGGGATATTATTCGCGAGCCAGAAACCTGCATGCGGCAGCCAAAGACATGGCGGCGGCAGGAGGATTTCCGGATACCTATCAGGGAGTGAGGGCACTGAAAGGGGTGGGAGACTATACGGCAGCAGCCATTTGCTCTTTTGCCTACGGATTGCCATACGCGGCGGTGGACGGAAATGTCTATCGGGTGTTGTCGCGATGGATGGGTATAGAGACTCCCATTGATTCTACGCAGGGAAAGAAAGTCTTTGCTGAAGCGGCGGAAGAGTTGCTGGATAAGAAGCGTCCCGGACTTTACAACCAGGCTATCATGGATTTCGGGGCATTGCAGTGCACACCGCAGTCGCCTGCCTGTCTGCTATGCCCATTGGCCGATACGTGCGTGGCATTGCATACGGGGAAAGTGGCTCTCTTGCCGGTGAAGCAACACAAGACGAAGGTATCTCACCGTTATTTTAATTATATATATGTACGCATGGGCGCGCATACTTTTATACATAAGCGAAACGGAGAAGACATTTGGAAGAATCTTTATGAGCTGCCTCTGATAGAAACCGACCGCGAACTGGAAGAAGAAGAATTTTATGCTTCTCCCATGTTTCTTTCCCTGCTGGCCGATGGAGAACAGCCCACGGTGAGGCTGGTGCAGAAGGGAGTAAAGCATGTGCTTTCGCATCGGGTAATCCATGCCAATTTCTATGAGGTGGTTCTGCCCGACGATTCTTCCTCTTTTGCCGATTATCGTAAGATAAGCATTGATGATTTGCATAAATTTGCCGTCTCGCGCTTGGTGAATCAGTTTTTTTCGCTAATTTTGAAGCCGAATAATTAAAAAGAGCAAAAATAATGTCGGTAAATAAAGTCATTTTGATTGGAAATGTGGGGAAAGACCCTGACGTGCGTTATCTGGATAACGGTGTGGCCGTGGCAACCTTTTCATTGGCCACGACGGACCGTGCTTATACATTGCAGAACGGAACACAGGTGCCTGAACGTACCGAATGGCACAACATCGTATTGTGGCGGGGATTGGCACAGACGGCAGAAAAATACGTTCACAAGGGTGACAAGCTCTACATAGAAGGAAAGATACGCAGCCGTTTCTATGATGACCAGAATGGCATCAAGCGTACCATCGTCGAGATTTTTGCTGACAATATGGAAATGCTTACTCCGCGTTCTGCATCGCAGCCGCAAGCTACGGGATATGCCCCGCAAGCGCAGGCCGCTCTTCAGCAGCAGGTGCAGGCTTCGCAGCAGCAACAGGCTGCTACGGGTGGAAGCGTGACAGATGATTTGCCTTTTTAATTGTCGAAAGAACAATGATGTTTAACTAAAACCCTACTCCTTGGACCCTGACTCGTATTTATGCCGTTTGGCCGATTTGTTTGACGGTGTCACCGTCACTTCTCCTTCCGTGGGAGCTGTCATAGCCATCATTATGGCTGTTTTGTTATTGTATGCATCGGGCTTTGTGTCTGCATCCGAAATTGCGTTCTTTTCCTTGTCTCCCGGTGATTTAAGTGAAATAGAAGAGGAACGCCATCCTTCCGACAGGCGTATCAGTGCGTTGCTGGAAGATTCCGAACGTCTGCTGGCAACGATTCTTATCTCCAATAACTTTGTCAATGTGATGATAATCATGCTGTGCAATTACTTCTTTGGCAGTACGATTCATTTCGGCAATTCCGTAATATTGGAATTTCTGCTCATTACGGTGGTGCTTACTTTCCTGTTGTTGCTGTTCGGCGAAATCATGCCTAAGATTTATTCTGCCCAACACACACTGAAGTTTTGCCGGAAGGCGGCACCCGTCATTTCCCTGCTTAAAACTTTTTTCCGGCCTCTTTCTGCCTTGCTGGTTCGGTCTTCGTTTTTGGTGAACAAATGTGTGGCAAAGAAGAATTATAATATCTCGGTGGATGAACTTTCGCAGGCATTGGAGCTGACGGATAAAAATGAAATATCCGAAGAGAGCAATATCCTGGAAGGAATCATCCGTTTTGGCGAGGAGACTGCCAAAGAAGTGATGACCCCCCGATTGGATATGGTGGATTTGGACATAAACACGCCTTACTCTCAGGTGTTGAAGTGCATCGTGGACAATGCTTATTCGCGCATTCCTGTCTATGCCGGTTCGCGAGACAATATCAAAGGCATTCTTTACATCAAGGATTTGCTCCCTCACCTGCATAAGCCGGATAATTTCCGTTGGCAAACGTTGGTACGTCCTGCCTATTTCGTGCCCGAAACCAAAATGATAGATGACCTGTTGCGCGACTTTCAGGCAAACAAAATCCACATCGCCATTGTGGTGGATGAATTTGGGGGTACATCGGGCATTGTCACGATGGAAGACATCATAGAAGAGATCGTAGGAGAAATAAACGATGAATACGATGACGAGGAACGCACGTATGTGAAGCTGAACGAATCTACCTACATCTTTGAAGCAAAAACATTGCTGTCCGACTTCTATAAGATTATGAAAATAGACCCCGACCGGTTTGAGGAAGTGGCGGGAGAGGCCGATACGTTGGCAGGACTGTTGCTGGAGATAAAAGGGGAATTTCCTGTGCTGCATGAGCATCTGCATTATGCGAACTATCACTTTGAGGTGTTGGAAATGGATGCCCGGCGCATACTGAAGGTGAAAGTGACTGTAGAGGTTCCTCAGGCTACCGAAGAACAGGAGAAACAATAAAGTTGTGTCATGTCCTTGTATCGCACACATCAAGACGACGGCCTGCTGTTGGGGATATGGAAGGTAGAAGAAACTGCGGAGTCGCTTCTCGGCATGCTGGACAATCGCGGTTGGTATGAAGAGGCCGTGAACCGTTTTCCCGAAAAAAGACTGACCGAATGGTTGGCGGTGCGTGTGCTCCTGAAGACATTGTGCGGTGAAGAGAAGGAAGTGGCCTACTATCCTTCGGGCAGGCCTTATCTGAAGGATGGCAGCAGGCACATCAGCATTTCCCACACGCGCGGCTACGTAGCAGTGCTGCTTCACCCTTCCCGTGAAGTGGGTATAGACATCGAACAATATGGCACGAAAGTGGAGCGTGTGGCTTCCCGTTTCATCCGTGAAGACGAACTGCCTGTTTTCTGGCGGGGAAGCCGGATATATTCTCTGTTGCTGCACTGGTCGGCCAAAGAAACTTTGTTCAAACTGATAGACAGTGCGGAAGTTGATTTCATCGGCCATCAGCGTATTCTTCCGTTTGTCCCGTCCGAAGAAGGGGAATTGGAAGCACGGGAATATAAAACCGGACAATGTGGAACCTTTCGTATATACTACCTTGTACATCCCGATTTTGTATTGACGTGGACTGTGAAATAATCTATATTCCTGCCGTTTTCTCACAAGTTCTTTCTATATTTGCTCCTCGAATAGAGAAAATAGATTGTTGCAATGCATCATTATATGCGGTTTGTCTGGTTGGCATTGTTATGCCTTTTGTTACCTCTGGCGGTGTTTGCCAGGAGGGAGAAGGCCGATATGCCCGACAAGCCGGTCGTGTCCGATTCTATTCTTCAGTGTATCTTCCAATTTTCTCCGTTTTACTCCCGCATCATTGATGAATACAAGGCCGACTTGTATATCAAGGGAAAGCTGAAAGTACACAAACGCAACCATCTGATTCGGTATGTGCCCTCCATGTTCCGGTTTGAGAAGGGAGTCAAGGATTACATTGTGGAGTCTTTGAGCGAACTGCATTACACCGCTCCCGATATTTACGACAGGAAAATAAAAGCCTTATCGGGTACGTTCCCCCGCAACAGGGGGCAGATAACGGACGTGATGGAATACGTGAACATGAATATCTATTCATCTTCGCTGATGTCAAACAAACTGCTTTCCCCGTTGGACAAACGTTCGGCCAAATATTACACCTATTTGCTCGATTCCGT
>JAUNIV010000257.1 GCA_030523385.1 Bacteroidales bacterium
ATATCTTTCTTTCAGCAACATTAAGGAATGAATTTTGAATCGCTTTTGCCGTCACCAAAGAGAGGTAATCCGGTAAATAGCAGAATTCATAACCTTCATCATTTTCAGTAAGGATGCCGGCTAATTGGTCTTTATAGAATATATCAGCTTGTCTCATCTATTATTTACTTTGGGAGTTGCAGTCATTTCATAATTAAAGAAATCAAGGAGTTGGTTCACTTTATCCAAACGCAAAGATTCTTTTCCTTGTTCGAGGTCGCGAACAAAACGTAATCCCACACCCGATTTCAATGAAAGATCCTCTTGTGTCAGATTAAACTGCTTTCGCAACATTTTGACTGTATTTGATAAGTTGTTCATAAGTATTATTATACCATTTTCGGGTACAAAGTTAATATAAATACTCGAAATTATATCAGAAAAGGTATAATTCTCTCTTCTGTTATGAGATTTATATCAGATAGGGTATATTTAGATATAAAAATTGAGTACAATAACTATGAAAGTAACTATTCAGTCATTCACTGAAAGCTAATGGCAAAACATTCACTGAATAGTTACCTAATGAAATTTGGGGTCAAAGCCTTTACGGTTGCTATTCCCCGGCTTCCTGTAACTGTTTTGCCAACTTCTCCATGTTCTCAGGACTTGATGCTGCTTTGAATTGCAGTTCTCCCTTTTTGTTGATGATGGCACAATGAGGAATAGACAACATTCCATTATTACCGAATGTGAAATAGATTTCGTCTTTGAAAGCCTCATTGATGATAACATGTTCTCCTTTCAGATTATAATATCCCGCCATCTTCTTCCATAAGTCAGCTTCGCTGGGGCGGTCGATAGAAACATAAAGCAATACCACATCGTTTTCTTTGGCATATTTCTGCAAAGGTTTTACGTGAGCAAACGATTGGCGGCAAGGACCGCACCACGTTGCCCAAATATCAATAAAGATGACTTTTCCCAAATAACGGTCGGTTATATCCTTAAAAGTCTGTACGCTGTCTGTATTCAGGATATGAATATCGGCAGGAAGCTCCAGATTATTAAACGATTGGTTCTTCCGAATGGATTCCTCTAACGCGGTTTGAAGTGCACTGGTCGGATGCAGTTCCTTAAACTGTTCATAAAGCTTCGGCATGCTTGTTGAAAAACACTCATTTGCTGCATCTTCCAAAATGATATTGGCCATGGCCACTTCTTGCACACGTCCTTTAAGGTTTTCTTTGTACCAGTCAAACAGTTTCATGCAGCTTTCATTATGGTCTTCCGCTTCTTGGTGGGATTTCATATAGATGTCAATCCCGGCAATGTTCGAAACGACATCGGGAAATGCTTCGGAAAAGACATTCTCCGGTTGGTTAATGTCAGCATATTCCAGCATTTGGGCATAGGCAACTTCCCATTCTTTCTTTGTTTCCTCCGTGCCTTGGTAATTAATCAGGAAATATTGGTTCATAAAGGCCAGCAGCATTTGCATCCGGACTTCTTGTACGGCCTTTTTCTTGAAGCTGTCATCGACATTGGTTATCTTTTGTTCTATGCCTGCTCCATAATCAGTCAGTTTCTTGTAAACAGAGGAGGCCAACGTATCCTTTCCCACTTGGAAAACATCTCCTTGACTTGCTCTCAGGCTGAATACGTCTCTTGCAAGGCCGGATAGCTCTTTCACTATTTCGTTCTCTTTCTGCAATTCATTTTCCACATGTAAGCTGTTTTCTAAAGAAGCATCAATGTCAAGCGTATTTTTGCCCGAACCGACATAGATGGTACCCAAATACCTCTGTCCATATATATAAAAAGAGATTTTTTCCTGTCCTGCTCCCGGTAATGTTATGCGATAGGTGCTGTCTGCCTGCACGAAAAGAGTATCTCGTCGGCTGGCTTGATATATACCGTCTTGGGTTGAGTTATAGATAATCGTATTATCGGAAAGATTAGTGATTCTACCTTCAATCGTTGTTGTTTGGGGAGTGCAACTGACTAATCCTCCCACTAACATTCCGGCTATTGTGTAAACGAATCCTTGGTTTTTCATATTATTTTAAAGTTTGTCTTTTGTTTATGTAGAATAAGACCAGCTTCCAATATCACGGTATGAAATACCTGATTTGACACCGCGAAAATTTTTTTTCAAAGGGCGAAAAAAATTTTTCACGGTGTCAAACCAGGCTTTTGATACGATGAAATTTACAGGAAGTCGGCAGCCTGTTAATTGGCTGTATATCCGGCTGCTTCTGCTATCTTGACCGGAATCTCGATGTTGTCCATGCGTCCTTGGAACAGCTCAGAGCCTGCACCGATAGCAAATACGGGAACAAAACCGGCAGAGTGTCCGCCGCTAGCCCAACTTACCAAAGCGATGTCGTTCAAGATTCGTTTGGCCTCTGCTGCCAAAGGCTCGTCCTGCTGATATTCGCTCTTAGTCAAATCCACTTCCTTGCCGCCGAAGGATTCATCGTATATCTTCTTCAGACTGGCTTCCTGTTTTTCGTTCAGCTGGATGCTGTCCCAAAATCCGAAGTTGTCTTTCAGAGATTGCTTGATGACTTCCCATGATACCTGATTGTTGTATTTCTTTCTCAATCCGTTGATGATTTGGGTATATCCGCTTTCGCTTACTTTCTGCGATTTCAAAGCCTGTAAGTTCAGTTCATACGGACCTTTGCCCAATACGATACCGCCGGTTTCGTGGTCGGCAGTGATGACAATCAGTGTTTCATCGGGGTGTTGTTCGTAAAATTCGTAAGCTACCTTCACGGCTTCGTCCAGGTCCATTACTTCGCGAAGTACGGTGGCTGCGTCGTTGCTGTGGCAAGCCCAATCAATCTTTCCGCCTTCTACCATCAGGAAGAATCCTTTGGACAGGTCTTTAGACAAGAAGTTGATGCCCGCACGGGTGATTTCCGCCAGAGTCATGTCTCCCTTCTTGCGGTCTATGGCATAAGGAATGGAGCTGACGTCGGTTGCATTCTCGGGTTGCAGCAAGATGAGCTTGTCTGATTTCTTTGCTTTCTTCTGATAATCCTTGTAGCCGCGTGCTATCGTGTAGCCTGCTTTATCGACGAGTGAGTAGAGGCTTTCCGAACCGGCAGCTCCTTTCTTATTGGTCGGATCCAGGAAGTCGGAACCGGCATAGAAGTCGAAGTTGGCATCAATCAGGTCCAGACCTATGTCGTAATAGCTGCTTCTGGTGCCCCGGTGTGCGTAGAATGAAGCCGGAGTGGCATGGTCCACGCTGACGCTGGTGCTGATACCTACGCGGCATCCTTTTTCTTTAGCCCATACGGCTACGCTGTTTACTCGTGTTTCCAAATCTTTCTTCACTCCCAATGCTCCGTTTTTGGTTTTGTTGGCAGTAGCGAGCGCCGTTCCTCCGGCAGCCGAATCCGTAACACCGTTGGTGGCAGAGAAGGTGGAGGCAAATGTGGCATGGGGGAACTGTGCGAACAGCAACGGGCTTACGCCTATTCTTCCTTCCAGTTCTGCGCGATACATTTCAGTACCGAGCACTTGATTGACACCCATTCCATCGCCGATGAAATAAAAGACATACTTTGCCTGTTGTGCTTGTACGTAGAGCACGGACAGCAGTACAAATGTGATGATAAATGAAAGTTTCTTCATAATGCTTGATGAATTAATATGCTTGATTGTTTTCGGCAAATATAGCAAAAAATGTTTTAGCGTGTGGGTAAATGAGTAAAATCTTCATTGTACCTTTTTATTTGGCAAGGCAATAGCAAGAGTTATTAAAGAAGTGTGTCATAGGCTTTATATTGTTTTTTCAAAGCAACTCTTTAATAATGATTTCCCATTGTCCTCCGTTTTTAGGACCGATATGTCGGATATAACCTTTTTCTGTCAGATAATGCATGTCCCTTTTGACGGTTTGGTAAGATACGGCTATCCTTTCTGCCAATGAACCAATGGATATATTGGGGTTTTCTGTTACTATTGCCATGATAGTTTTTCGTCTCTTAGTGATTTTAGGGTCACTTTTAGGGTCAT
>JAUNIV010000258.1 GCA_030523385.1 Bacteroidales bacterium
CTTTTTCAAGTTTACCGATAATTTCTTTCTTCTGCTGTTCCAGTTCAGCTTCGATGAGAGCTTTGTGTGAAACAACCACGTTCTTGAATTCCTGGTTGATCTTAACCACTTTGAATTCCATGGTCTTGCCAACGAATACATCGTAGTCGCGGATAGGCTTCACATCAATCTGAGAACCCGGCAAGAATGCTTCGATGCCGAATACGTCAACGATCATACCACCCTTCGTGCGGCACTTGATGTAACCCTTAATGATTTCTTCGTTTTCAAGAGCAGCGTTTACGCGATCCCAAGAGCGGGTAGCACGTGCTTTCTTGTGTGACAGGATGAGTTGTCCTTTCTTGTCTTCCTGGTTTTCGATGTACACTTCTACGGTGTCACCTACTTTCAAGTCAGGATTGTAGCGGAATTCATTCAGAGGAATGATACCGTCTGATTTGTAGCCGATGTTGACTACTACTTCGCGTTTGTTCATTGCGATAACAGTACCATCTACAACCTCACGGTCATTTACTTTGTTCAGTGTACTGTCATAAGCTTTTTCCAGTTCTTCGTGGCTCATGCCTGTAGTGGCTTCGCCGTTTTCGTAAGCTTCCCAGTTGAAGTCTTCAACGGGAGCGATGTTCTTTAAGTTTTCCATTAATTAATAAAATTGTTAAAATACTTCGTTAATTACGTTAGACATTATGTTGTTTATCTAATATCGGGCGCAAAGATACAACAATTTACTGAAACACAAATTTTTTATTTCTTTTTTATTTTGTTTTTTAATCTTCCAGAGAATAATCAATGGTAGTCACTACGCGTATTCTTTTTATATAAGGTGTATTGGCATCACGGTCTTCTATGCTGAACTGTCCCTGGTTGGCACGCTTTATCTTGCCCAACTTGCTGTCTGAGTCTTTGGCAAACTTATCGGCGGCAGCGCGAGCGTTTTTGGTGGCGGTCTCTATCATTTGCGGTTTCACATCGTTCAGCCCTGTAAATTCATAGCGCGTGTTATACCGGTAGTCACCGCCACTGATGGCTATGCCTTGTTTCAGCAGCTCGCTTTGTTCCAGAATCATTTGGCGCACCAAATCTACCTTTGAGGAGGTGACGGTGATTACGGAAGTCACGTTGTAGCGGAAGGGCACGGGGCTGTTGTCGTATCTCTCTGCCTGTCGGTCGCTCAGTTCGGGTGCATTGACGCTGATTTCTTCGTCGGTTATGCCGTTGGATTTCAGGAAATGAACAATGGCCTGGTTCGTTGTGCTTATCTTATTATATAAGGTAGGGAGGTCATTGCCCAATTCTCTATACATCAACGGCCATGTCACTTTGTTGGCCGGCACTTCCATCTCGGCCAGTCCCTTGACGGTTACTACGCGGTCTCTGGTAGAAAAGGAATTGAGACCCGATTGGATGAAATACCCCATTACCAGCATGCCTATGGCAAGGATAATGGCTTCTGTTCTCCAGTTTTTCATGTTCTTGTTGTTTTTATGGTTTATACTTGATGTTATAAAATCAATCTTGCCAATGATATTCCTTCAGTCCTTCCATCGGGCTTTTCAGTGTCCGCCCTACGGATATGCCTAAAGAAGTGGCGGCTTCTTTCACTTCTTCCTCGAAATAGAAGGCGATGGAGCCTGTGAAGTGTACGGGCAGGTTCGGATATGCCCGATAGGACATCACGTTGCGTCGGAAGAAGTCGGAGAAACATTCGGTGAGCAAGGCATGGATTTCCGGTCTGTGCCTGTGGGCATACAGAAAAGGAGTGAGGCCGGCCAGGAATCGGTTGGGCAACGGTTGCCTATATACTTTTTCCTGTACGAGGGCAGTGGTCAGTTGGTATTCCTTCAGGAAAGATTGGCACAAGTCATCGGGCAGTTGGCGTTTCAGGCAGTCGGCCGCCAAGCGCCTTCCTAATGCGGCTCCGCTTCCTTCATCGCCTAAGATGTAGCCCAACGGCGGAATATGGTCTGTAATCTTCTCGCCGTCGTAGGTGCATGAGTTGGAGCCGGTGCCTAAGATACAGGCTATTCCTGCCTTTGTGCCACACAGGGCACGTGCCGCTCCCAACAAGTCGCTTTCTACGTGGATGTCGGCTTGCGGAAAATGTACCGATAAGGCCTCTTTGACAATGCCACACTTTTCGGGAGTGCAGCCTGCGCCATAAAAATAGATGTCTGTGACGCGGGAAGCGGGGCCTATGTGAGGCACGAGGGAAGAGGCAATAAGTCGGCTTATTTCATCAGAAGTTTGATGGAACGGATTGATGCCTTCTGTCCGGACGGTCCGGTTGTCGGCTTTGGTGCATCCAAAGCACCAGTCGGTCTTTGTGGAGCCACTGTCTGCTATGATAATCATAATCGGATAAATTATGCCTACAAATGTAGCATAATTTATCCGATTGACACCATGATTTGTTTCTTTTATTTCTCTTATACCTTATATATATTATAAGGATTGTCCCTTAAATACATTCGATTTCTCCAAAGGAAGCAGTTTGCCGGACAAGGTCAGGCGGTTGGAATTGAAGTTGGGACTGATTGTCACACTGGCGTTATTACTTCCTTGCGGGAGTGTGATTTCCACCCGTGCGGAGATACCTGTTCCCATTACGTTCATAGACAAATAGACATTGCCTTTCTTGTCGGTTTTCATTTCGTAGGACGAAACATTGCCATCTACTGTGACGCCACCCAGGCCATTGGGACCGCTGGCGGGTACATTGAATGCTACTTGTACGGACGCTCTGTCATTGTTTACCATGACAAAGTTGGTGTTGGAGTTGACAAATACATTGCTTCCTCTTTTGAATATCACACGGTCTGCCTCCAAGGTAAAGGTCTTCCCTTCCATGGCTTGCTTAGCTTCTTCGAACAAAGCTTGATCCATGGCTTTCTGAGCCTCTTTCTTTGCTTCCTTGTTTGGGCTCTCCTCCAATGACTTCGTTGATGAGCACCCCGTGCCCATAAACAGTACTGCTGCTAATGCCATTACAATTACTTTTTTCATCTCGTTTGCTTTTTAAGGTTTATCGTTTCTGACAATATAACAAACTTGTAGGCAATATGTTGTGTTAAAAGTGCTTAGTTTTTAAAGTTGCAGCCTGCTAACCTTTCTCGGTCGCATTCAGTTCAGAGTTGCACAATCTTGTTCATAACACCGTCCGGCATAACGTCCAAGCCGAAGAAAAGTTCATCCTTGTCATACCCAAGGAAAGAAATATATTTCAAGATTAAGGCGTAGTTCGCTTGTGCATACACCATGCTTTTTTGTCCGGCTCCATCGAAGCAAATCGGTTCATGGTGGGCTATGCGATTGCGGAACAACTTTATTTGTTGCAGTTCCTTGAAAATAGCTTTTTGGCCGAGTCCGTTCTGCCGCGCAGGGAATATTCTTAGCAAGGATTGACCACCGAGACGGAACGGCACTTTGGTAAACATATACGTCCAAAATCCGAAAGTGACGGAAGCCACCACTTTGTCCGGGGTATATTTACCATGACCAGCTATTTCCGTTATATCCGCCAGTACCTTTGCCTGCTGTGGCGAGTGTTCCAGCATACCGCCCTGTTGCAACTGATGATAAATCCAATCCGTGTCGCAGAATTGAGCCGTATAGTGGCGGTTGATGGCATTGCGGAGTATTATCTCAAAGACGTTGAGTACTCCATAAAACTTTTGGCACAATTTCACGTTATGCCGATAGAGCGTCAGTGCCTTATTGTCGTTTCCTCCACACGCATTCTTATACTTATTGAGACGTGCGGCAGAAAAAGCTGTCTCATAATCCTTGTAATTCATAAAAAACTTGATTTTAGTTGCAAATATACGAATAAAATCTTACCTTTGCAACGTAATCCCTCGGAGTCCCTGTTTTATGACAAACTTCGAGGTTAAGTTTTTATTCTCCTTTTTCAGCCTTTCCTGTTCATGGCGTTCTCCATCCATGTATGCACGATGCCACCCACGAGCAGAAGTATCAGTATATATCCGACTACCATCCTCGCCCGG
>JAUNIV010000259.1 GCA_030523385.1 Bacteroidales bacterium
TCCTTACGCAGGTCTAAGTATTCACTGAACAGCCGTTTGATGTAAGGCACGTTCTTCCAATTAGTATTCGGATTATTCATGACTTCATTTCTTTATATATCGGTTAATGATTGGAATCTCGCGAAGGGGGAAATCTGTCCGCACCACGTAGGCAACAAACAGCACCAGCAACAGCGTGCGTACCCCCAAAAGCAGCACAATATGCTTGAACGGAAGGTAAGCCGACACGACATAGAGCACCAATGCCAATGCCACGTAGCGGCATATACCTTTCAAGTCGTAACAGATGGGATATTTCTTCTGCCCGACAAAGTAGGACAGAAGCATGGCTGCGGCATAGCCGGCAAATCCCGCCCATGCACATGCCATGTAGCTATATATAGGGACAAACAGCACATTGATAAGAACCAGGATGGCGCATCCGGCGAAAGAGAAATAGGCTCCCCATTTGGTTTCGTCGGTCAACTTGTACCAGAAAGACAGGTTGAAATACACTCCCATAAAGATTTCGGCAGCCATGACGATGGGCACTACCCTCAGCCCTTCCCAATAGTCGGGGGCAAGAATATATTTCAATATGTCTAAATAGAACACAACGGTGAGGAAAGCCAGCAGCGTGAAGATTATGAAGTACTTCATGGCCTTTGCGTAGATTTCCTTGCTGTCCTTGTCCTTGCTTTTGCCGAACACAAACGGCTCGTAGGCATAGCGGAAAGCCTGCGTCAGCATGGCCATAATCATGGCAATCTTGCTGCAAGCCCCGTAGATGGCCAGTTGGGTCTTTGCCTCTGCCTTATCGGGGTAGATATGTCGGAAAATGATTTTGTCTGCCACCTGGTTCAGTATGCCGGCCACTCCCAAAATAAGAATCGGATAAGAGTAAACCAGCATCCTTCGGGCCAAAAGCTTGTCGAAACCACCCCCGAACTTCAGTTGGGGAACCAGCAGAAGCATGACGACCGATGTGCAGATCAGGTTGAAGAAGAAAGCATAAAAGACATCATCGCCGTCCATCAGGACATAATAGACGACATTCAGCAGGATATTGAGGATAATAAAGAAGAGTTTCAATGCCGCAAAATGTATCGGACGTTTCCGGTAGCGCAGATAGGCAAAGGGCATACACTGAAAAGCATCCATGGCCACCACCAATGCCATCATTCCCACATACCAGGGATGGTCAGGATAGCCCATCATGCTTGCCAGCGGATGCAGGAACGCCATGCACAAGGCGGCGAAGAGCAACGAAGTGCCGCCTACCATGTAAAGCACCGTGGAATAAACCCGTTCGGGTCTCTCTGTTTCCTTGTTGACAAACCGGAAGAAAGTAGTTTCCATGCCGTATGTCAGTATCACCATCAGCAATGCCGTCCAGGCATACACCTCCGTCACCACACCATAACCGCCCGAAGCAGCCGACATGGCAGCTGCATAGACAGGCACTAACAGATAATTCAAAAACCGCCCTACGATACTGCTTACGCCATAAATGGCAGTATCTTTGGCCAATGATTTAAGTCCAGCCATTTCTTTTAGTCAATCAAATAAAGTCTTCTGATCATTATAGATGCTTCTGCCCAAATGGAGGTAAGCCAGTTCCGTCACTTCGCGTCCTCGCGGAGTGCGCTTGATGAATCCTTCTTTGATAAGGAACGGTTCGTACACCTCTTCGATGGTTCCGGGGTCTTCGCCCAAAGCCGTTGCTATGGTAGTCAGCCCCACAGGTCCTCCCTTGAACTTATCTATAATGGTACATAAAATCTTGTTGTCTATCTCGTCTAATCCATACTTATCTATATTAAGGGCTTCCAACGCATAGCGGGCAATCCCGACATCGATCTTGCCCGAACCTTTCACCTGAGCAAAATCGCGCACCCGCCTCAACAAGGCATTGGCAATACGCGGAGTGCCCCGGCTTCGCGAGGCTATCTCTCCGGCTGCCTCCACATCGCAAGGCACATTCAAGATACTTGCAGACCGACGGATAATGCCGACGAGCACTTCGTCGTCATAATACTCCAAATGAAGGTTGATTCCGAAGCGGGCACGGAGAGGTGCGGTAAGCAAGCCGCTGCGGGTGGTAGCCCCCACCAGTGTAAACGGGCTCAGCTCCAACTGTATGCTGCGGGCCGAAGGTCCTTTGTCTATCATGATGTCGATGCGGTAATCTTCCATGGCCGAATACAGATACTCTTCCACCACGGGGCTGAGTCGGTGTATCTCGTCGATGAACAATACATCGTTCGGCTCCAGGCTGGTGAGTACTCCGGCCAAATCGCCCGGCTTGTCGAGCACAGGCCCCGAAGTAACCTTGAATCCCACTCCCAATTCGTTGGCTATAATGTTGCTGAGCGTAGTCTTTCCTAACCCGGGAGGACCGTGCAACAACACATGGTCCAACGCTTCGGCACGCAGGCGTGCCGCTTTCACAAATATGCGCAGATTGTCCACTACCTTATCCTGTCCGCTGAAGTCCTTGAAGTTCAGCGGTCGCAAGGCATTCTCAAAATCGCGCTCTTTGCTTGTGAGCTTATGCTCCCGTATATCAAAATTTTCTTCCATTTTTATTTCAGTCGGACAAAGGTACAAAAGATATTATTATATAAAAAGGAAAGAAGAAGGAAATCATTTTCCGTTCCTTTTCCGTCCTTTGTTTCAACTATATTATTGTATCAAATTTATTATTATGGGAATCACATTAGGAAAAAAACGATTGAGCAAAGGAAAAATCTCGCTCTATCTGGACTACAGTTACAAAGGGAAACGCCGCAAAGAGTATTTGGGCATCATCCTCAATCCGCCTCGCGATGCTGAGAGCCGTGCAGAGAACAGGAGCAAGATACTGATAGCCCGTCAGATTAAGGCTAAGAAAGAACTGGAGTTCCTCTCTGCCGAATACCAACTGAACAACGTAAAGAATACCTTCGAGGATCTTCTTCCCTCGCCAAAGAACAAAGTTCCGGACTTCTATGTCCTGATGGCCGACTTTCTGGATACCTATCACAAGAAAGACCGGAAGATGGTGACAGCCTGCCTCACTCACCTAAAGCTGTTCACTAAAAAGAAGCGACTGCCCGTCACCCATCTCACCAAAGATTTCTGCATAAAGTTCCTCGAATACCTGCGAGAGCATCTTCGGGGCAACACCCCTATCGGATATTTCAAGAAGTTCAAGATGTGTATCAGCAAGTGCGTAGAAGAGCAGTTAATCTACCCCAACCCTACGGACGGCATACGTATGACGCAGTTTGACGAAGTGACCAAAGCCATTCTGAGTATAAAAGAGATACGTAAGCTGGCAGTCACGCCCTGCACCAACAACGAAGTGAAACGCGCTTTCCTGTTTTCGTGCTTTTGCGGACTGCGCTGGTGCGACATTCATCGGCTTCAATACAAGGACATTGACTTCCCCTCCAACCGACTGACAATCGTCCAGCAAAAAGTGCAGTCACACTCTAAGAAAGCCATCCTGCACCTGAACCTAAACCATACGGCCATCAAACTCCTGCAACAGAGCAAAGGAAAAGAAGAGGAACAAGTATTTACGCTCCCCTCCTATTCTTATACACTTCGAATCTTGTGCAAGTGGGTGAAAGCGGCACAAATAAACAAACACATCACGTTCCACTGTGCGAGGCATTCGTTCATCACCAACATTATGGCCAATGGTGCCAACATCAAGACGGCAGCCAGTCTGGCAGGACATTCCACCACCCGGCATACGGAAAAGTATGTCCACATCATAGACGAACTCAAGCAAAAAGCGGTAGATAGTTTACCGGACATCACGGTGAAATACAAATAAAAAAGGGGGCTTCAACGGCCCTCTTATCATTTACGTAGGTTTATGAAACATTGGTTTACAACACATTAAAAGGTTTGTAGAGTATTCGGCACGAATACTACCTACCTGTCGAACGCGGTAAACCGCTATTTCGGCTGCAACCTGAAGCAGCTGGTGAACCGTTACCGCATAGGCC
>JAUNIV010000260.1 GCA_030523385.1 Bacteroidales bacterium
ACTTATTTTAAGATGGAATACTCTTTTTATGATTTCTTAAAGCTGCTGGGTTCGCTGGCACTGTTCCTGTATGGAATGAAAATCATGAGTGAAGGCCTGCAAAAATTTGCAGGCGACCGGTTGCGTAAAATCCTTACGGCCATGACCACCAACCGGGTGACCGGCGTTCTGACCGGCGTACTTATCACTGCGCTGATTCAGTCTTCTTCTGCCACTACCGTAATGGTAGTAAGTTTCGTAAATGCCGGATTGCTTACCCTCTCGCAATCCATCGGCGTCATCATGGGAGCCAACATCGGTACCACAGTTACTGCATGGATCATCTCTGCATTAGGTTTCAAGGTGGACATGGCTGCCATGGCACTTCCGCTGTTAGCCGTGGGCGTACCTTTGTTATTTTCAGGAAAGAGCAACCGCAAATCAATCGGAGAATTTGTTTTCGGTTTCTCTTTTTTGTTTATGGGCCTTTCGCTGCTCAAGGCAAACGCTCCCGACTTAGGTAAAAACCCCGAAATGCTGTCTTTTGTTCAGAACTACACCGACATGGGCTTCGGTTCGGTCATGCTGTTCGTACTGATAGGCACCATTCTGACCATGATTGTGCAGGCTTCGGCAGCCACCATGGCCATTACGCTGATTATGTGTGCCAACGGCTGGATTAGTTTTGAGCTGGGTGCGGCACTGGTTTTGGGCGAGAATATCGGTACTACCATTACGGCCAATCTGGCGGCACTCACCGGTAACACACAGGCACGGCGGGCGGCATTGGCCCACTTGGTGTTCAATGTGTTCGGCGTTATCTGGGTACTTTGTTTGTTCCGTCCTTTCATCAGCGGCGTTAACTGGTTTGTGGAAGACGTGATGCAGACGCCCGACCCCGCAGTGGCCGTATCCTTTAAACTGTCTGCTTTCCATACAGCATTCAATATATGCAACGTGCTTGTTCTCATCTGGTTCGTGAAACTGATAGAACGCACCGTATGCCGAATCATCCCTCAGCACGAGCAGGAAGAGGAATACCGCCTGCGCTTCATCACCGGTGGTATGCTCTCTACGTCCGAACTTTCTATCGTGCAAGCCCGTAAGGAGATCAATCTCTTTGCCGAACGTATGACGCGCATGTTCGGCATGGTGGTAGAGTTGCTTCATACGACCAACGAAAACGATTTCAACAAGCTTTTCAGCCGCATAGAGAAATACGAGAACATCAGTGACAACATGGAGCTGGAGATTGCCAACTATCTGAATCAGGTGTCCGAAGGACGGTTGAGTTCCGAAAGTAAGCTCACCATCCGTGCCATGCTGCGCGAAGTGACCGAAATAGAAAGCATCGGCGACAGTTGCTACAACCTGGCACGCACCATCAGCCGCAAGCAACGCAGCCAGAACGACTTTACCCCCAAACAATATGAGCACATACGCCAGATGTTCTGCCTGGCCGAAGAAGCCTTGAAACAGATGGTGGCTTTGGTAGAGGACGAACACCATGCGGTGGACGTAAACAAGTCATTCAACATAGAGCATGAAATCAACAACTACCGCAACCAACTGAAGAACCAGAACGTGGTGGATGTGAACAACAAGGAATACGATTACCAAATGGGCGTGCACTACATGGACATCATAGGCGAATGCGAAAAACTGGGCGACTATGTGGTGAATGTGGTGGAAGCCAGCAGTAACGTCAAAGAAAAGAAAGCCTGAAAAAAGAGAAGAACGGCTGATAACATAAGAGAGTAAAGAGTAATAGTTAATAATGATAAGATGTCAATTTTTGTATTATTGAAACTGGTAGGGTCGCTGGCATTGCTGATGTATGGTATGAAGACCATGAGCGAAGCCCTGCAAAAACTGACCGGTGGACAGCTCCGTCATTTCCTCGGAGCCATGACCACCAACCGCTTCACCGGACTGTTGACGGGTGCGTTTGTAACCGCCTCCGTACAGTCTTCCACTGCTACGACGGTAATGACCGTCAGCTTTGTCAATGCAGGACTGCTGACTTTGGCGCAAGCCATCTCCGTCATTATGGGTGCCAACATCGGAACTACGGTAACGGCATGGATCATGTCTGTGTTCGGGTTCCAGATAGACATGAACAACCTTATCTTCCCGCTCTTTGCCTTGGCTGTCCCCCTTATCTTCTCCAACAAGAGCCAGAAGAAGTCTTTCGGCGAATTTGTCTTTGGCTTCGCTTTCATGTTCTTGGGACTGACCACGCTGCGCGAGAATGCCTTGAGCATGGACTTGGAACACAACGAGGCCATCATCGGCTTTATCACCGCCTGCAAGGAATGGGGATTCCTGTCTATCCTGCTCTTCTTAGTCATTGGTGGAGTCATCACCATGTGTGCGCAGTCTTCGGCTGCCGTCATGGCCATCACCCTGATTCTCTGCTCCAGCGGAGTGCTCGACCTCTACTTGGGTATTGCCTTGGTAATGGGTGAGAACATAGGTACTACGGTGACTTCTAACATTGCGGCCCTGACTGCCAATGCGCAGGCAAGGCGTGCGGCTTTGGCACACTTCATATTCAATACGTTCGGTGTGTTGTGGATTCTGTGCGTTTTCCATCCGTTTGTCGATATGGTCAGCGGATTGGTGGACCATCTGTTTCCCGGTGTGACTCCCGAAGTGGCGATTACCTACAAGCTGTCTGCCTTCCACTCTGCCTTTAACGTATGCAATGTGATTATCCTGATATGGTTTATCCGTCCCATTGAGAAAGTGGTGTGCTGGGTCATCAAGCCGAAGGAAGACGAAGAAGAGTTCCGCCTGCGCTTCATCACCAGCGGCATGCTCTCTACAGCCGAACTTTGCATTGTGCAGGCCCGTAAGGAAATCAATCTCTTTGCCGAACGCACCCACCGCATGTTTAATATGATAAAGGATTTGCTCCACACCACGAACGAGAATGATTTCAACAAGCTTTTCAGCCGCATAGAGAAATACGAGAACATCAGTGACAACATGGAGTTGGAGATAGCCAACTACTTGAATCAGGTGTCCGAAGGCAGGTTGAGTTCTGAAAGTAAGCTCACCATCCGAGGCATGTTGCGCGAGGTGACGGAGTTGGAAAGCATCGGCGATAGTTGCTACCATTTAGCACGCACCATCGACCACAAGTTCAAAGGCAACGAGGACTTTACGGAAAAGCAATATGAACATATCCACCAGATGATAGAACTGACCAATCAGGCTCTGCATCAGATGGTGTTGCTGGAAGAAGACGAATATCACACCGTCGATCCCAACAAGTCGTTCAATCTGGAGAATGAGATAAACAATTACCGCAACCAGTTGAAGAACCAGAACGTGCTGGATGTGAACAATCGGGAATATGATTATCAGATGGGTGTGCACTACATGGACATCATCAGCGAATGCGAGAAGCTGGCAGACTATGTGGTGAATGTAGTGGAAGCACGCACGGATATGAAAGAGAAGAAAACTGCGTGATGATAGTGTTTTTCATGTTGCACGATAGAGATATTTCCTAAAAACAAGATGGCATGTGTAAATGATTAGAGTTTTCATTTTGCATGTCATCTTGTTCTTTAGAAAATTGGAATTTAATATTTTATGAATGAATATGATAGAAAAGACATTCAACATATATTGTGACGAAAGTACCCATCTTGAAAATGACGGGCATCCATATATGATATATGGCTATGTCAGCATTGCATCGAATCAGATAAAAATGTGCAAAGAACAGATAAAAGCTATAAAAGCCAAACATAATTATACCGATGAACTAAAATGGACTAACATACACCATAAAACGTATGAAATGTATAAAGAATTAGTGGAATACTTCTTTTCTAATGATATGAAATTCAGAGCCGTTATCGTGGATAAATCTCAAATAGATAACACACGGCCTGAATACACATTCAATGACTTTTATTTTCGCATGTACTTTCAATTATTGCACCATGAGATAAACTTAGAAAACACATACAAT
>JAUNIV010000261.1 GCA_030523385.1 Bacteroidales bacterium
GGGTCTGGTGAGGCCATTACTTCAGCCAAATTGTCGTAGAATCCGTCTTCCACATAACCGTAAATGGTTCCGATAGGACATCCATTGCGTTGCAGGAACACTTCATCGGCTTTATACCACAGGGAATTGGCATATTGGTCAGACTCCAGTCCTCCAATCTTGTTTTTGTTGAAAGAAATATTGGCGTCAATGTTCCATTTCAAAGGAGTGTCTTGCAGGACAAAGAATTTACCGGAGATTTCCAGACCCTCATTGGTTACATATCCGCTGTTCACCATCATGTTGCCGAAACCGGTACTGGAAGGTATTTTTACTTCCTGCAGCAGGTCACGTGTCTTTTTATGATAATAGTCTATTGTGAAATTTACTCTGCCGTTAAAGAATCCCATGTCCAAACCTGCGTTATATTGGGCTGTAGTTTCCCAACGCAAGTCGTCCGATACAGGGCCTCTCCAGTCTACTTGGGCAAATCCGCTGCTCGTTGATCCGGCAAAAGGATAGTTGGCAGGATTCAGCATAGGCAGGGTGCGATAGCTGCCAATGGCCTGGTTACCTGTTTCACCATAGCTCAGACGGAGTTTCAGGTTGCTGAACACGTTCAAGTCTTTGATGAACTTCTCTTCAGACATGCGCCATGCAAATGCACCCGAAAGGAATCCGGCCCATTTGTTTCCTTCGGCAAATTTGCTGGAACCGTCGGCACGGTAGGAAGCGGTGAAAATATATTTGTCCAGTAGTGTGTAGTTGATACGTCCTAAGAAAGAGGCCAATGCCGCATCTCCACGGTCGGTAATCAGCTTGCCGGGATTGATACCCTGGCTCATGTCATAGTCTTGCGTAATATCGCTGGGGAAACCGGTAGCAGACATGGACTTGCTTCCCCAACTGTTTTTCTCGGCCGTAAAACCTGCTACAGCATTGAAAGTGTGTATGCCGAAAGACTTGTCGAAAGTCAGCAGAGATTCAGAGGTAATGCCCATGTACCAGTTGTCGGATTGTCCTGCCCTGCCATTGATGTTACTTGTTTCCGAGCCTTCCTGTGTATCGCGTCCGTAATAGGTTCCTCGATTGTTGTTGGTATAACTGATACCTAAGTTCTGGCGGAATTTCAAGAACGGGAACAGCTTGATTTCCATATAGGAAGAACTGAACACGTTGTTTGATTTCAGGTTGTCTTTGGTAGAATTGATGTAGGCATACGGATTAGAAGCCAGCCAACTCAATTCGTTGGAAGTCGTGCTGTCCACATTCGGATCGTATGTGGGTGGAAAAATCAAGGATGAACGGATTACACCATAATCGTATGCATTGGTCTTTGAGAAGTCCGTGTCCGTATGGGTGAAGTTGATGTTCATTCCCATTTCCAACCAGTTATGTATCTTACGTCCTAAGTTGGCACGCAAGGCGTAGCGAGTGAAGCCGGAGTTCTTGATGATACCACTTTGATCCAGAAAGTTCCCCGAAAAAGCATGCCATCCTTTGTCCGATCCACCGGAAACACTGATGTTGTATTCCTGTGAGAAACCATCCTGATAAATCAAGTCTTGCCAATCGGCCAATCCTACCCATGTTTCGTTGCCGTACTCATCGGTGTACATGCCGGGATTCAGAAAGTCTTCCGGTTTGGGAGAATAAGTTCCGGCAGATGTGTTGATGCTGCCGTCACCATTGAGCTGGTAATTCCATGTGCCGGGATAAGGCAATGTGCTATAAGGTCTGCCACTGTATTTATAACTGTTGAGTGTCTGTTCGTTCTGATATTGTGCATAGGTGTATGCATCCAATACTTTTACGCGATTGGCAATACGGGAATAAGAAAAATTGGCTGAAAATTCCACTTGATCGAAACCTGCTTCGCCACGTTTGGTTGTTACTATGACCACACCATTTGCACCACGCGAACCATAGATGGCAGTTGCCGAAGCATCCTTCAAGACTTCGATGGATTGGATATCATGCGGGTTGATGAACGAAAGCGGATTGGACGACTGGTTGCTGTTGGCGTTGGCATCGCTGGAAGGTGTGGAACCTGCATCGAAAGGAACTCCATCGACAATATACAACGGTTGCGAACTGGTAGAGAAAGAGTTGGTACCACGAATTTGGATACTTACACCACCACCCGGAGCACCATCGCTCTGGCTGACGATTACACCTGCCACTTTACCAGACAGACCTTGGCTCAGGTCTGTGGGATTCCCTTTCATCAGGTCGTCACTCTTGATTTGGGTAACTGCCCCGGACAGGTCTCTTTTCTTCATGGTGCCATAACCTACCACGACTACCTCATCCAATACTTCCGTGTCATCTTTCAGTGTGACCGTAACGGTTGTTTCGCTGCCTTTCAATACGATTTCTTGTGATTGATAGCCGATAAAGCTGACAGTCAGTACTGCTTTGGCAGATACTTCCAATGTAAAATTACCGTCAATGTCAGTAATGGTTCCGTTGGCAGTCCCTTTTTCTACTACGTTGGCACCGATAACGGCTTCACCGTTTTGGTCTGTTACCGTACCGGTAATCTTTTTGGTCTGTTGCATGATTTCTACAGCATCCATGCCGATGGCATAGACGGGTTGTATGTGACTCAATAAAAATGTGGCACAAGCGCTGGTGACCAATATGCCTTTTTGAAAATTTCTTTTCATCTTCTTTACTTTCTATTTGTGAATGTTTCGTTTTTATAATCCCATCTGTGCCCATATCCATTGGTTCCACTGTTCGTATTGCTCTTGATACCAGTAATGCCCAGTTTCCAAATAAGGATGCAGTTCTTTGGGGGCATGGATGCTGTTGTAAGCTGCGTATGTGGAAGTAGGAGGGCATACATCGTCGTTATATCCCCAACTGAACCAACCGGGTACAGTAATCCGTCGGGCAAAATTGACCATGTCATAATAATCTGCCGTTTGTAGTTGCCCGGCTGTGGCATTCGGGAAATAACGGAAGTAATGCGGCCATCCTCCGGCTACCTGCTCACAGTGTGCCCGATGGTCGCACATGGCAGGATGAACGGCTGCATAGAATGTGACACGCTTGTCTAAAGCCGCAGTTACCATAGAGAGTGCACCGCCTTGACTGGATCCGGTTACTCCTAAAGTCTTTCCGTCGTATTGGGGCAAGGATGCGATAAAGTCCACAGCCCGCACAGCTCCGGCAAATACACGTTTGTAATAATCGTTGTCACGATTGTCGTAGTTCTGATATTGGTAATTGTAGAGTGCTCCCTGCGCCAATGCGTCGTAGAAAGATTGTTCCATGGTCACCGGAATACCATGAATGCCGATTTCCAAGGTAATGGCACCTTTGGCTGCTGTTTCCACATCGCCGTAGTAAGGACGGACACCTGCACCGGGCACCCGCAGCAAAGCCGGATATTTACCGGGCTCTTTAGGCAGACATAAGATACCGAATGTACGCGACCCCCAACGTATGTTTTGGAAGCTCACTTGATAGACATTCACTTTTTCCGTACAGCGTGTAGGAAGCAATTCTATTTTCGGTTCTAAAGCCACTTTTCGGGCTTCGTTCAAAGTCTTTTCCCAAAAACTGTCAAAATCATCGGGATTTACGGCGTGTGGCTGTATTTTCTCCGGGGCGTATGCGGCTGTTGCCATGCCATCGTATGTTTTGCCGCCTACGTATGCTTTCACCTTGCAACGAAGGAAACCGGGCGTATTCATACTACCCTGAACAGTCAGTTTGCCGTCTTTCGGCAACACTTCGCTTTTCTTTTCGGTGGGATACCATTCCGGCCCCAGCTCATAATCTACTTTTACATCGGGTAATAGGTTTTGCGCTTTATACACCTGAATGGTGAATGTGCATTTTTCTTTTAGCCGGTAAGTCCAGTCTGCATGGTTGGGCGATACCACTACCCGGATTTCGTTTCCACGGATTTGTGCAAATACGGATGCCGT
>JAUNIV010000262.1 GCA_030523385.1 Bacteroidales bacterium
ATAGCTGTTGGACATATCAAAGATTTCGTTCAGACCCGTTTGGTTGTTCAGCAACGGCTCATCATCCAAATCCATATCTAAGACATGATAGTTTGTTTCCTTCTTTAGATGCGGCAAACTATTCTCGTCTGTTTCCATATATTCGTGATACACTTCTTCCATGAGACGTATGCCATAATAGTTGTCTGTCTCCGATGGGTCGCGGAAGGTGACGCAGAACTGTAAGGTGGAAGAATTATTGTTCGGTTTCAGCCTCAGGTTCACTTTTTCCAACGGGAAGCTCGCAGGAATCGTGGTCTGTGCGCTGACGGGCGGAAGTCCGTTGGCTTCTGCTTCCATACGGATAACGTCGTTCTCTTTCCACCGCCCTATGACATAGTAACACCCGGCAGGGACGGAAGGAAGCTCCGTTTCTGCACGATGCACCGTCTGTTCCTCTCCGTTCACGGTGAAAGAGATGCGGGCATCAGACACATGGGCTGCTGTTCCTTTTTGAGATACGGGGCGGCTCTTGCTGAGCTGTATCAGCGTGGTGTCCCGGTCGGCACAGGGCATGCAATAGAGCACTAACTTTTCGCTCGTGTCCAAATCGTCCAATTCAAACTCGTAGTTGCACGAACAGAGGACGATACATATCAGCAAATAGAATAAATAGTTCGTTTTCATGACTGCTTCAGAATTTAAGTGTGTAACTGAATGAAGGAATAATCGGGAATACGCTCGTGGCTTTCCCTTTGAAAGAGCCGTCGGGCTTCTGCACCACTTCGGCGCAGAAGGCATTCATGCGGCTGTAGGCGTTATAGATGCTCACGTTCCAGATGCGTTCATATCCCCGTTTGGTGAACTTGCGGAAGTTGGCTCCTAAGTCCAATCGGTGATAGGCAGGCAAGGACAGGTTGTTGGGACGCTCGTATATCCACTCCGTGCCGCTGCCCGTGTCGCAACCCGGGATGATGGGTGCATCGGCCTGCTGCTGTGCGGCAGTTATGCGGTTACCGCTATGGAAGCACCATGCCGCGTATGCCTCTATCCGGGGAGTGAAGCGGTGGCGCAGTGTGAGGTTGAGCTTGTGCCGGTTGTCAAACTTGTCGTCATATCAGCCGGGATAGAAGTCCGTGAACTTCCGCTTGCTCCACGACAGGGTATAGGCGGCCTGCGCAGAGGTGCGCCCGTTGCTGTATGAGAGTTCCATCTCTATTCCGTATGATTTCCCTTTGCCTTCGCGGACAAGGGTTTCCCAATCGTCGGCAGAAGGGGAGAGGCTGTTGCCTCCGTCGTACTCGATGGCATGGGAGGTGGTCTTGTAGAATCCTTCCATGTTCAACTGAAGGTGATAGGGGAGTTGCATGTATATACCCACTGCATATTGGCGCGAACGTTTGGGACGGACGTTGCGCGTAGAAGGCACCCAATAGTCCGTAGGCAGGTTCAAGTAGGTGTTCGATAGCTGGTGCATGAACTGGCTCATCTCCGTATAAGATGCCTTGAGCGTGGTGCGCTCACTGCACTGGTATCGCAGGGCGATGCGTGGCTCTACGGAGTGATACCCCTTGCCGGAGATATTGAATAAAGTATAGTGAATACCGGCATTCAGCTTCAGCCGTTCGCCAATAGCGACGTCGTCTTCCGCATAGAGCGACAGCTCGTGTCCGCGATAGAAGCCGGAGGTTTGTTTGGCTATCGTGTCGCCCGTCTCATTGAAGGCCGTGAAATCCACGTTGGAAACATTCTGCGGACGGAAGAAATGGAGCAGGTAGTTGGAACCCATGCGCCAATGATGGTTCACGTTGGGGCGGTAGTCCAGCTCTATCCGGTAGCCTCCGTCGTTGATGGTGGAGTAGTAGCGCCGTGCCATGCTTGCCGATAGTTTCGTGTCGTTTTCCCCTTGCAGTTTCACTTCGTTCAGGTCGTGGTAACGGGATTTGTTGCGGGTATATACACCGGTGATATTGGCAAACAGTTTGGGAGAGAACCTGTATTTCCAGTTGAGGGCAACGGTGAGGTTTCCCCATTGCAGGTCGAACTTCGTTTGGTCCAGTTCGGTCTCATAACCTGTCAGGTAAGCATGTTCGTGTATTTCGCTGCTTATCTTGAATGCGTCCTTGCCCGAATAGAAACTGATGTCGGCACGGCTTCGGTCGGAAAATACATGCGTTACTTTGGCATTGATGTCGTGAAAGGCATAGTGTATGTTCCCCTTGTCTCTTCTCGAACTGTTGCGTATCGCTACGGCCGGTACCGTGAGCAGGTCCATCCATGTGCGGCGCATGGCGATGTTGAACGAAGTGCGATCTTTTCGGATAGGGCCTTCCAACTGGATGCGTCCGTCCAATAACCCCACGCTGATGTTGCCGTGAAACTCCTTCATGTTGCCGTCTTTGGTGCGTACATCCACTACCGACGACAGCCTGCCGCCGTAGCGTGCCGGAAAGCCGCTCTTGTAGAAGTCGATATTCTTCACCACGTCCGTGTTGAAGGCGGAGAAAAGCCCGCCCAAATGATTTATCTGATAGAGCGGCGTGCCGTCCAACAGGAACACATTCTCGTCATTGCTGCCGCCGTGCACATACAGTCCGGAGATAAACTCCGTGCCTGCCGCCACGCCGGGCAGGTTCTGAAGCGTTTTCACCACGTCGGGCGAACTCAGCAGGGCATATCCCGTCTGCAAGTCGTGCGACGAAAGTGACACTTTGCCCGTCTGCGTGGTGAGCAGCGGAGAGTTGAGGTCGGCGGTGACGATGACTTCTTCCAGCCGGTAATCGTCTTTCAGCCGGATTGCCAAAGATTTGTTCCCATCCACTTCCACTGTCTCTATGTGTTCGCCGAAGCCCACGTATGAAAAGCGGATGCGATGGCTGCCTTCGGGCAACGTGAGGCTGAAAAAGCCATGTTCGTTGGTCAGCGTCCCTGTGCCGGAGGTCAAATCCCAAACCGTGGCGTTGATGATGGTCTCGCCGTTTGCCGCATAGACATATCCGCTGAGGGTATGTTTGTTTGTGCGTGTCTGCCTGTCGGGTGTAAGGAGCACATATTTGCCCTTTACCTCCCATTGGATGCCTGTGTCCCGGAACAGCTCTTTCAGGCTTTGCTCCAGCGTGAGCCCGTGCAGCGGTCTGCCCTTGTAAGGCGCGTCCAGCTTCAGCGAAGCGTCATAGACGAACCTGACGGAATGCTCCTTTCTGATGGTTTCCAACTGTTCTTTCAGTGTGCCTGCGGCTTGTGTTTGCTCCGCAAGCAGCGGTTGCCGACAAATCGTTGCCAGCAAAATCAGGATGAGAAATCTTGCCATGAGTTTACTTCTGTTCTATGTTGATGTCCAAAGATGCTTCAATCAGCGAAATGATATTTTCTAAATCATCGTTCGTGTCGAATTCGGCAGTGAGTGTCTTGTCGGTGTCTGTGGCAGTCAGCTTCACATGGTAGTAGTCCGACAATTCTTTCAAGACGACAGCCAATGGCGTGCTCTCGTACACGAATGTCCCGACAGCCCATGCGGCAGGATTCGGCGTGGGTGGTTCCGTGATTTGGGGCATACGCTTCCCCGGCAACAGGCGGGCCTGCATCTGCTTGGTGAGCACGATGCCGCTGTCTTCTCCTTTGGCCGCAAACAACACACTGCCCGATGAAACATATACTTCTGTCACGGAGTCGGCCGGTGTCTCATCTATCTGGAATGCTGTGCCCAATACCTTTATCACGGCATGTTGCCCCGTTGCGCGGAAGGGATGTGCCTCGTCGCGGTGCACATGGAAATAGATTTTTCCGTTCATCCTGACTTCGCGCTGCCCGCTCTTGAATTGTTCGGACTGATAGCAGAGCGTGGAGTGGGGAGACAGAACGACGCGCGTACTGTCCGGCAAGGTGTATTCCATCACGTTGTCGGCTGTGGCTAATTGCGTCCATG
>JAUNIV010000263.1 GCA_030523385.1 Bacteroidales bacterium
GCATACCTAACCTGTTAAGGCTGTCGATTAGTTTGCCGATGGTCTTGCGGTTGCAGCCCAAAAACTCTGCCAGTTCCACATCGGAAGCTGCCACCTGTCCCACCTCTAAAACAATCTCAACGCCTTTGATTTTATAAGCGGTTCTTTTCCGTACCGCACCGGTCATCAGCCGATACAGGCACTTCTGCCTGAAAGCGGAAGATTTGCCTTCCAAAAGAAAATCCCACTGTCCGGCTGAAAGGATGGTGCAGTAGTGTATGGTCTGTTTCTCTTTGCACATGGTCTATGATGTTATGGTGTTACAACGGTCATCTATCTGCCTAAGCCATATCCGCGTTCAGGCATGTAATACTCCCGGTCTGCCGCTATGCGGTTCAGCACGTCCTGCAGGCGGTCAAGCTGTCCACTGTCAAGCACACGGATGGCGTTGATGGTTATCTGCTGTGTCGCTATCCTGCGGTGTCCGATGTTCGTCTCGTTCATCGTCCCGTCACCGTCCGCATGGACGGAACGGAGATAGGCATTGACCGCTTCCGTCTGTTCTTTGGACGGATAAGGTGCTGCCCATTTGTCTTGGATGTAGTCTATCATCCGGCTGACCGCTTCGGCTAAAACAGGGTTCTGCCTTTGCAGCATGGTTACAAGTGTCTCTTTCTCCATAGTACACTCATTTGCTGTTCAACTCACGGAGACGGTTTGCCGCCTCGGTTCTGATTTCTTCCTGCGACATCACCCTGACACCGCGCACCCAATCAAGCAGGGCTTTCTTCTCGAAAAAGATTAACTTCCCAGCAGGCTTGAAATACGGCAACTGGTTCAGGTGCGTCATCTTGTAAAGGGTGCTTTTGGCAACGCCGAGGAAGTCGGCGGCTTCTTCAAGGTTCAGGACTTCCTTTGCCGCATAGCAGATGTTCTCCAGCTTGTCGATTCTCTCCTGAAGGGTGGCAATCTTGCGCTCATGTTCAAGATTCATCTTGGATTGTTTGTTTTCTGTCATCGTCTTCTATTTTATGGTTTTACTTGTTGATTCGATACGCAAATGTATATCGTTTGATTTGAAAAAACGTGATTTTAGTCATCTTGAAATAATTGATTTATAGATGTTTAATTATCTCATCTGACGGGATTTTCCTCTGTCTGTCGGAAGATTATCTGTCGGTCTGTCAGATGCTCTTCCGGCGGCTGTCTCGGCTAACTTTCGGTGTTTAAGGGAGCACGGGGTTCGCTTTCCGGCAAAACTTCTGGCAGAATGTCCGTACAACCCGACACATTTTCTCCTGACGTGGCTGTCAGAAGCCACGAAACAGATTTTAACACGGCTTTTTGATGCCAGCCCGTCCAATCGGGGCAAAAATCGGTTTGTGTTATCCACCGTGGCAGAGGAAAATAAAAAATGCACTATAGATGTGAACTTTATGCGTTTTGATTCGTTTTTGACGGGACAAATTTGTACCTTTGCACCTGAGTAAGAGATATTCAGATTCGGATATTCGGAGCAAGGCGTTCTTGATTTTATTTTCCTGTGGTTCTGTCCCGTTTTTGTCCCTTCGGGGATTTGTCTCACGGAACAAAATTTCGTAAGTGATTGGATGATAAGCGATTGAATAACCAAAAAGAGGCAGGTTTTCGCTAACCACCAGTAACCACCAAAACGGTCCCTGCGAGCCAGTAAAGGTGGCGTCGGTCAGGAACTCGTTGGTCTGAAAAATCACATCGTCAATCTCCTCTTCGAGAAGATTGATACCGAAATCCGAAAGTATGTTTCCGTCTGCCATTCGCTATTCTCCTTTTATTTGTTTACCGTCTCGTCTCCCTCTCCGCCACCAGAGCTGCCGCCCGACTGCGACCCGCGTACCGCAAAGCGCGATTCGTTCCACCGGTTCACGGCTTCGCGGACGATGCTTCCTTTGTTCAGGTTACGCTCGTCGGTCGCGTTCAGCAGTCCGCTCGTGACCGTGGCGTTCTGCCGGTAGGCGAGATACCCGACAAGAATCTCGTTCTGCCGCACGATGTCCTCGTAGATACGCAGGTACTCCTTCTTCCGCTGTGCGTTGGGCATGTAGGCGTCCTTGGTGGCATTAATGGCACTCTGGTACACACGGTAGTATTCCGTCCACCGTTCCTTGTCGTCCGGCGTGCCCCCGGCAAGCAGGATGCGGTCGATGTTGGTTTGCAACCGCTCCATCTGACTGTCTATCTTGTCGCCCTCGGCGAGCCACGCGAGGTCCACCTGACGGTCGGCCACGTTCAACGCCTCTATCTTCGCCCGGCTGACCAACGCCGAGTCGATGGCTTCGGCGTCATCCACCTGATTGTACAGATTGACCCCCGCCAGCGTGCGGAACGACAGCTTGTTCTTTGCCGCCGCCGATTTCTTGTACGAGTTGTGCAGCAGCGTGTAGTAGAGTTCGGGCGTGAGTGCGCCCGTCCCGGTCTCCATGACCGTGATCTGGTTCTGTTTCGACGAATCGTGGTTGTAGGTCACGGACTGCGCATGAGCCGCACTTCCCGTTACAACCGCTACCGTCGCAAGTAACAATGTCCTTTTCATCTTCTTATCCCTTTTATTGATTTGTCTTTACAGTTCGTCAATCCTCCAGCCGTCCCGCGTTGCGCCATCGTCCGAAAGCCCCGTCGAGAATCTCCCGTTTGGTGCGCTCGCGGTATATCTTCGATTTCCAGTAGCCGATACGCACCTGTATGTACCGCCATGTCTCGATATACGCTTGGTTCAGATGCCGTTCGATGTCGTCCAACGACGTATTGACAGCCTCCAGAACCGTCAGCAGGTCGCTGGTCGAGCAGGCCGCCGCGCCCGTGGCGTACAGCACGAGGTCGCTCACCGACTTGTAGAGCTGCTCCCCGTCATGGGCGATGTCCCGTATGGCTTTCTCGTTGATGGTCAGTATCAGCGCGTCAGACGGTTCGATGCGTCCCCGTTTCAGTATCTTCTCGTTGAAATCCTCCAGCAAGTCCTTGTAGTCGCCGATACGGTCGCTCACCGAGTTATAGGTGTTCTTCACGTTCAGCACCGTCCGTAAGGACTGGTACATCACGTCGATCACGTCGAAAGCACGGGTATATCGGTCAAGGTCCACGTTCAGTTCCTTGTATTCACCGGTCTCTTTGCGGCTGTACTCATGCAGCAGCTGGTTGCTGTATTCCAATGTACTGCGGGCAAGCAACAGGCTGCGCTGTTTCTTGTGGTCGTTGATGTAGGCTTCCACCGACACGAGGTCGAAGGTCCACTGCGCCCTGGCGATGCCGGGCAGGAGTGCCAGCAGCACGACCGTTACCAGTAAACTTCGTTTCATGGCCGTTCTTCCTTTCTGCCCGCACCGTTTCGTAGGCTTTTTGCGTTGTCCACCCAGTGGGCGTGGCATTCTTCCACGAGCGTGAGCCTGCGCCCCTCGTCCGTGTCCAGTTCCGGAAGCACGTCCTTCAGCACGTCGATGATGCTCCGCTTGTAGTGCATCATCTTCTCCAACGACACGAGGTCGGCGTATATCTGCGTGATCCGGGAATCCACCTCACGGGCAATGGCGAGCCGGTCATTCGACCACAACAGGTGGTACACGTCCCCGGCGGGTGTCTCTTCCAGCGGGGCGGTACGGGCATACTCCGTCGTGATCTTGCAGGACGGGTGTTCCCGGGCAATCTCCGCGATACGGTCGTTCACCATTTTTGTTTTTTCCTCTTCCGACATGTTTGGGTCGAGTGTCAGCACGTCGGCCACATACGTGTCGGAATACTCCGTGGTCAGTTCCCAGCTGATCTGCACAATGGCACGGTGAATCTTGATGCCGAGAAAATACTTCGGCTTCCGCACTATCGAAATCGTCGCCCGGAACGTGATGATGCCGTTGATGTCGGTATTTTTCTGCTTTACCTTCCCGTCTGC
>JAUNIV010000264.1 GCA_030523385.1 Bacteroidales bacterium
AAAAGCCTGCTACGCTCTGATAGAAGTGAAATATTAATTCAGCGAACACTAATTATGAAGTGTTTCCGAATTTCGTTCGTAGAAGTTTACTATCATCGGGTATTTCTTGTTCGGGTCGAAATCGGCCGGCTTATAGACCACACCTTCCATGGGGCGGCCATCCAATGAAATCCATGACACCAACTCGGCAGTGCCCCAACGCACTCCCTTCTGCTGGTCACATCCACGGGTCAGTTGCAGGGATTTCTTAAAGTCCAATGTAGAGCGAAGCACATCGGGGTATCTGTCAAAGCTCTCTATGGTGTAAATCACATCGTCCGTATGCTTGGCTTTCGCTATGCTGCGGAGCATGTAGTCGCCAGCTAACAATGTGCGCGGTGCTACGGAAGCCGGGAAATCGGCACGATAATATCCATATCCCTTTGTCACCTCATTGAAGCCTTTGAGCAACTGCGGTTGGCTCAAATCAATGAAACGGGCTTCCTTGTCTAAGTTTACCAATCTGTAGGAGATGCGGTTCTCGCGTCCGTTCACTGTCAGGCAGACAGGCTGAGCGGAAGCAGCAGGATTGAACTGCCATATATCGTAACGGTCGTAAATGAGCAACGCCTCATCGTGCTCCGTCCATCCGGTCAGTCCGTGAGCATTCGGATAGTCGGGCACATCATTGTCCTCATCCCATGCGGCAAATGTTTCGGGCGTGGTGAGCCGCACTTTCTTGCCATCGGCCATGGAAACGGTGTACCAACAGCTATCGGTCTCGGCATACCAGTAAGCATACTTTCCTTCGGGCGAAAGGCGGTAACGGCCATAGTCGGCCTGTGCCAACAGCTTACGCTCACCATTGTCCAAAGACACTGCGTAGTAATCACTGCGTGTGCGTCCTTCCCACATGGATGAAAGCGAATAAGGGCGGGAAGTGGAAAGCAATGCCCACGGTGCATCGCCTTCATTGCCCAACTGTATCTGGGGCAACTCCGTATCGGCCAACTGCACTACTGCCTCATTACCTATATTATATACGGCCTCGTAGGTTCTTTTCAGTTCCTTTTCCTTGTTATAATTCTGAACAGTGTATTGCACAGGTTCGTTCCAACTCCACACCTGTACTTCGGGACGGTTCTCGGCCAACTGCAAAGTATCTTTCTGCTTAGGTTCGGGCGAGGTGCCGAAGAAAAGTCGTGCCGCTGACTTCGAGAAGTGCAGCTTTCCGTTCTCGCTTACTACCCATCCTTTGGGCAATGCCCGATGTTCGCGCGACACTACCTGACGGGCTGGTTCGGCATGGGCAGACAGCCAGAGGGCGGTTGCCTTGTAAGCCGAATCCTTTTGGGCACAATAGAGGAAAGCCAGTTGCTCTCCCTGCTCATCGAAAGTAATCTGCTTGAATACCCCCTTGCCTTCCTTGACCAATGCGGAAGCACCGGTAGCGGTGTTCAATACATAAAGTCCCGGCTTCACATCGGCCTTATCGCCCGCACTGACGTAATAGAGCATGCCACTCTCTTCGGCAAATCCGAACTCCTTCACGGAGGGAAACTCATAGCCGGAGGCAGTCGAAGCATCCAACGGTCTGACATGAAGTGTAGAGTCTTTCCTGCCTCGTTGGTAAGCCAACCAGTCCGCTTTCTTGGCTAATTTAAATGACTTCAGCGAGTCGATGCTTTCCTCGCCTGCCTTTCCGGTCAGCGAATAAATGATGAGGTTGTTCATCGGCATCTTGTCTTTCTTCGTCTTCCGTATCTTCAGCGAATCGACCAATGCCTTTCGGGGAGACTGTTCCAACACTAAATAGTCTGCCGATGCGGAGAAAAGATACTTGCCGACCGGAGAGAAAGAAGCCGCTTCCTTCCCTTGCGCTCCATACAGATGCAGGGTGGCATCGCCTTCCCACGGCTCCATCTTGCATGCCACCCACTGTCCGTCGTCGGATATGGTCTGGGCGGTGATGCGTTGCCAGGCAGTGAGGTCATCCACTGTCAGGCTTCTCAAGGCTGTCTGTGCCGTGCCCCACGTAGATATGCTCAGGCAAGCCACAAACGCCAAATGTTTTACATTTTTCATAACATTACTATATATTTTTGGTTTAAAGGTTTACGATAATCCTTCTATCTCCCCGTTCACAATATCGATGTGCAGGGCTTGCGGTTCTTTGGGCAGTCCCGGCATACGCATGATTTCTCCGGCAATCACCACCAGCATCTCGGCGCCGGCATTGATTACGATGTCTTGCACGTGGAACTCGAAATTATCTACCGCACCATATATCTTCGGGTCGGTAGAGAAAGAATATTGGGTCTTGGCTATGCAGATGGGGAAATGACCGTAGCCCAAATCCACAATTTGTTTCAGCTTCTTGCGTGCGGCAGCCGTGTAGGTGATGATGCTGGCACCATACAGATTGCAAGCCACTTTCGATATTTTAGTCTCCACACTGTCCTCGTCCTCGTAGGCATATTGCAACGGTTCCGATGGTTTTTCCTCTATGCTCCTCACCACGAGTTCGGCCAGCTCCACAGCACCTTCTCCTCCCTGGACGAAAGCATTGTTTACGGCGAAGCCCACCCCTTTCTTCTCGCAGTGCGCGCGCAGGTAGTCTATCTCTTCGTCCGTATCGTCGCCGTAGCGGTTGAAAGCCACCACCACCGTCTGACCGAAATAGCTCAGGTTGCGTAAATGTTTGTCCATGTTGGCGAGTCCTTGCTTCAAGGCTTCGAGGTTAGGCTCTTTTATCTTGTCTTGAGTGATGTCTCCGTGCATCTTCAGCGCACGGGCAGTCACTACCAACACAGTAAGTTTAGGGTTGATTCCTGCCTTGCGGCACTTGATGTCATAGAACTTCTCTGCACCCAAATCGGCACCGAATCCGGCTTCGGTGATGGCATAATCGCCAAAGGTCATAGCCATCTTGGTGGCCAGGATGGAGTTACATCCGTGGGCTATGTTAGCAAAGGGTCCGCCGTGCACAAAGGCTGCCGTATGCTCGGTGGTCTGCACCAGATTGGGCGACAGGGCATCTTTCAGCAACACCGCAATGGCACCCGCCACGCCCAAATCCTTCACCGTGAAGGGGCGATTGTCATACGTGAATCCTAACAGGATGTTCTCTATGCGGCGGCGGAGGTCTTGCTCATCCTTAGCCAGACAGAGGATGGCCATAATCTCCGAAGCGGGCGTAATGTCGAAACCCGATTCTTGGGTAATGCCGTTCGTCTTAGGTCCCAATCCGGTGACGATATAGCGCAGCGAACGGTCGTTTACGTCGAGCACCCGACGCCACAACACTTCCTTCAAGCCGAAGCCGTTGTCGCGGTTCTGATAGAGATAATTGTCCAAAAGAGCGGAAATCATATTGTGTGCCGAAGTGATGGCATGGAAGTCGCCGGTGAAGTGAAGATTGATTTTATCCATGGGCAATACCTGAGCATATCCGCCGCCGGCCGCTCCGCCCTTCATGCCGAAGCAAGGCCCCAACGAAGGCTCGCGCAATGCCACGATAGCTTTCCGCCCGATGCGGTTCAAGCCCAATGCCAGTCCGATGGATACGGTGGTCTTGCCTATGCCTGCCTTGGTGGGAGTTATGGCAGTGACCAATATCAGGTTGCTTTGCTTCACTCTTTCTTCATCCACTTGGTCTTCATCCACTTTGGCTATGTATCGTCCGTAGTTGCTGATATGTTCCACGGGGATGCCTGCCTCCGTAGCTACTTTTTTGATTTTAGTCAGTTCTATGCTGCGTGCAATTTCAATATCGGTTTTCATCTTTTTACTCTTTTTGAGCGACAAAGGTAATATATTTCCTTAACTTTGTCCTGTTTTCATACAACAAATATCAAAGAGCAAACAACGATTAAAGAATAAACAGATGAACAATTTTGTATTTTACAGCCC
>JAUNIV010000265.1 GCA_030523385.1 Bacteroidales bacterium
TATCCTTCTACTTCGGGAGTAATCAGTTTATATCCCTTGCCGTGGATATTGATGATTTCAATGGAATCATCCTCCTTCAAGTGCTTACGCAACTTAGTGATATATACATCCATGCTACGTGCGTTGAAGTAGTTGTCATCAATCCAGATGGTCTTCAGCGCAAAGTCACGCTGCAAGATTTCGTTGGCATGGGCACACAGCAAGCCTAAAAGTTCAGATTCCTTAGTGGTCAGTTTGGTTTGCTTGCCGTCAATGGCCAGAATCTGCTTCTGCGTATCGAAGGTAAAGCGGCCGATCTTGTAGAGATTGCTTTCCTTGTTCTTCTTGCCGCGCACACGGCGCAAGATGGCTTCAATACGGAAAGTCAGCTCTTCCATACTGAAAGGTTTGGTGATATAATCGTCTGCACCAATCTTGAAACCTTCCAGGATATCTTCCTTCAGCGTTTTGGCCGTAAGGAAAATAATGGGGATTTCGGCATTGGCCTGTCTGATTTCCTGTGCCAGTGTGAAACCATCCTTTTTAGGCATCATCACGTCCAGCACACACAAGTCGTATTTATTCTTCAGGAAAGCCTTGTATCCGGCTTCACCGTCCTGGCAAAGTTCGGCAGAATAACCCTTTGCCTGCAAATATTCTCTCAAAAGCATGCCAAGATTCTCATCATCTTCGCACATCAAGATACGTAATTTATCATCCATATTATTCGTTTTTTAATAAAGGTAATACAATTATAAACTTAGTTCCCACGCCCAGTTCACTTTCGGCACGTATGCTGCCTTTGTGATCCTGGATTATTTTCTTCACATAAGCCAGTCCCAAACCGAAGCCTTTCACATCGTGCAAGTTGCCGGTGTGCACCCGATAGAACTTGTCGAATATCTTCTTCAGGTTTTCTTTCTTTATGCCGATACCGTTGTCTTGAATAGACAGGTAAAGTTTGCCCGATTCATTCCATGTGCGTATGTTCAGCAGCAGCTCCCCTTCGGGCTTCTTATACTTCACGGCGTTGTCCAGCAGGTTGAATATCACATTCGTGAAGTGCATTTCATCCACGAATATATCCGGATTCTCAGCCTGCAGTTCGGAAGTGATTCGCCCGTTGTTCTTCTCTACCTTCAGCGTGAAGGTATTGACCACACCCGCTATCAGTTCGTTGGCGTTCACCTCTTTCATCTTCAGCGTAGCTTTCTGCCGTTCGAACATGGACATCTGCAATACCTTTTCCACCTGGAAGCGGAGTCGCTTCGTTTCATCGTTTATCACACCCGATATGTGCTGGAACATAGCAGGAGACTTACCTACTGCCGGGTCTTTCAGCATCTGGGCTGCCAATGAGATGGTAGATATAGGTGTCTTGAACTCATGCGTCATGTTATTGATGAAGTCGTTCTTTATCTCTGTCAGCTTCTTCTGACGGAAGATGATGCAGATGGTAAAGATGAACGTCACCAGCAACACTACGGTAAAGATGAGCGACGGTATCATAAACTTAACCGAACTGAAGATGTAGCTGTTCAGCGTGGGGAAGTGAATTTTCACTATCGCCATGCGCGAAGGCGGGTCGTTCTTAAACAACACCTGCGGATAAGCATTCTCGCTTCCTTCGTTCGTGTAGTCCGGACAGTGGTACACTTCCTTGCCGTCGCGGTCTGTCACCGTGAAGTGATAAGGAATGTCGATACCGTTGTTCAGCAATTCGTTTTTCAGGAACTGGTCGAGCTGCTTGAAGTTCACCCTCTTGCTCAGCGGCTTGTCACTGGCTGTGTACAGAATGTTATAGACCACCTCGTCCAGCAGTGCACGCTGGTACACATATCTTCCTTTAATGATTTCCTGCAAAGCCCTTGAGGTCTGCGGGATGTTTCTTCCTGTAGAGATAGGAATACCGGAAGTGAACTTCATCTTCAGTTCGAAAGACGGATATTCCCCTAACCCGTTGGCACCCGAAGTGATGGAATACTCGTGCGTATGTATTTTCACCGCATCCGTATCCTCCTTGTTTTCCGCTTGTTCTCTGGCCAGTTGTGCTGCCTTTTCCGTGGCCGCCACATCTTCTTCCAGATATTTCTTCGTTTCTACCAACTCTACGTTACGACACGCTTGGACCAGACTGCGCTGCACAGATTCATCGAACTGCTCCCGGCGCATCTTTACCATCTCTTCTATATAGCTCACCTGAAGATAAAGCAAGCTAAGAAATGACAGGCCCATTACAATACCTAATACCCAAATAGTTGACTTTTTCATGCCAGCAAAATTAAAAGTGTTCTACCGCATAACATAGCCCATTAACCTATTTTAAACGCCATTTCTCTATAATTAACCGAAAAATCCGTTTAAGATAATATTCTGACTACTATAACAAATTTAACGCAATTCGGTTTGCAAAAATAATAAAAAATTAAGTTCACAAGCCCATAATAATCCTAAAAGTTTAAGCCATCTTAAATAAAAAAGAGCCTGTTTTAACCAAACAGGCTCTTTTTACATATCAAATCAGACACTTTGATTATTCATCCTTATTTTCCTTAGCTTCAAACTCCTTTATCAGCTTATCCTGCACATCGCCGGGCACCAGTTCGTAGCTGGCAAACTTCATGATAAACGAAGCACGTCCGCCTGTGAGTGAACTCAATGAAGTAGAGTAAGAGGACATCTCTTTCAGAGGCACTTTGGCTACCAGCTTTTCGTAACCGTTCTCGCTACTCATGCCCATAATCATACCTCTGCGGCCTTGCAAATCACTCATCACGTCGCCCATCTTGTCGCTCGGCACAAACACTTCCACGTCATAAATGGGTTCCAGAATCTTCGGGCCTGCATTCTTGAAGGCTTCACTGAAAGCATTACGTCCGGCCAACATGAAGGAGATTTCATTGGAATCTACCGGGTGCATCTTTCCATCGTAAACAATCACGCGCACATCGCGGGCATACGAACCGGTCAGAGGTCCTTGCTCCATGCGGCTCATGATACCTTTCAGGATAGCGGGCATGAAGCGGGCGTCAATCGCACCACCTACCACGCTGTTAATGAATACTAATTTACCGCCCCATTCCAAAGGAACTTCTTCCGTTCCCTTCACGTTGATCTTGAATTCCTGTCCGTTGAACTTATAGGTATCGGGCAAAGGCATACCTTCGTAATAAGGCTCTACGATGAGGTGTACTTCGCCAAACTGTCCGGCTCCACCCGACTGCTTCTTGTGGCGATAGTCGGCACGGGCAGCCTTAGTGATGGTTTCGCGATACGGAATCTTCGGCTCTTCGTATTTCACCTGCAACTTCTCGTTGTTTTCCAGACGCCACTTCAGTGTGCGCAAGTGGAATTCACCCTGACCATGAACGATGGTTTGCTTCAGTTCCTTAGACTGCTCTACCACCCATGTCGGGTCTTCCTCGCGCATGCGGTTCAGCACAGCCATCATCTTTTCCACATCAGCTTCGTTCACCGGCTTGATGGCACGCGAATATTTAGGATTCGGATATTTAATGAAGTTGAAACGGTTTTCGCAGTCCTTGCCGTTCAGCGTGTTGCCCGTCTTTACGTCTTTCAGTTTCACGGTACAGCCTATGTCGCCTGCCACCAGCTCTTCCACCGGAATGCGGTTGGCTCCCGCACAAACAAACAACTGTGCCATACGTTCCTTTGAGCCACGGTCGGCATTGTTCAGGTCATCGCCTTCATGCACCTTTCCGCTCATCACCTTGAAGTATTGCACTCCACCGATGTGCGGTTCTACGGCTGTCTTGAAGAAATACAGAGAAGTAGGTCCGTTGGAATCGGGCGGAACAGGCACACCGCGCGTGTTGTGTACCACCGGCATATCGGATACAAACGGAACCACATTGCCTAAGAACTCCATCAGACGACGAACACCCATGTCC
>JAUNIV010000266.1 GCA_030523385.1 Bacteroidales bacterium
CTCCCAAAGAGATGGTCTGCACATTGTCATCGGCCACGGTCGTAGTATCATTGAAATTGACGAAAGTCACCATATCGCCCAAACGGTCGTTGACAGCCAACGGGGAGTCTTTCAGCACATAAGTGAAATTGGTTTTGCCCAACACATTCATGTTGCCACGCATCACCAACTCTTCTAACGGCCCACGCAGCGTGGCGTCAAAGTCCACATACATCTTTCCATACACCAAAGCCTGCCGGGTACGTGGGGCATTGATCAGCTCGTAGTTCGATGCCTTCATCTTGAGGTCGGCCGTCACGCGCTCCAGATTGGAGAAGTCCACGTTTCCGTTGATGGTAAAAGGAGTCGTGCCTTTGGTGAATATATCGAAGTTCTTGAACATCATGCGGCTGTTGGCCACCTGCACCGGCTCATTGTCGAGCCTGAAAGCGGCAGACATCTCCGGCATGAAGAAGATGACAGAATCCAGTGCCAGCCCACCATCCAATATCGGTTTCATGGGATTTCCTTTCACCGTCAGTGATCCGTCCAGCTTGCCCCTCAGTTCCACCATACGGTCGGGGATAAAGGGATTGGCCACGTTCAGCGGGAAATGTTCGAGGGTCACTTCGGCATTCAGGCTTCCTGCTCCATCGTCCGTGGGCAGATAGAGTCCTCCCAAATGGGCAATCTCTTCACCATTGTGGCGCAGGTAGGCATCCAGGTGATGGTCTTCGTGCTCACCGGGCAGGTAAACTCCGCCAAACTCCCAATCGCCCAAACGGTTGCCTTCATACCTGAAGTCTTCCAACTGCAAATCGCTGCTCAGCATCATGGACGAACCGGAATCCACGTAGTGAGCCTCCGCTCCTATCCATCCTTCCATATCGGGCAGGTAGGGCATAATCCGCCGGAACTCTTTCAAGTTGATTCGCGAAAGTTCCACGGTCATTTCCTGTGCAGCTATCGTGTCCTCTCGATTGGTATAGAAACTGAGTCCGGTTCCCCGGCTGTCGTGCAGCATCACATTGGCATATATGCGCCCCCTGTCGGACAGATAAATGTAATTGTTCTTATTCACCGTAAAGGGACGGTATATCAGCGTAGGCTGTTCGGGGAAAATCTTCATCCGTATGCCGTGACGGCGCAGGTCGGCCGTCAGTCCCAAATACACGCCCTGTTCCTTGCGGGCATTGAAGTATTGCAGCAAAACCTGTGCATTCTTGTTGCCTACGTTTCCGGTCAATTCCACCTCAAATGCTTCCTGTTTGGGTTTGGGACCGCTCGCCACGCCACTCCTTATATTAATACCTTCCATGTCTTGCCGTATGTCTAAATAGAGTGTATCCAGCAGCAGGCTGTCATTGCGCAATCCGTACAGGTAGGCTTCGCCATTCAGTCCCTCGACCGGCGAGGCATCTACGTCCATGAAGAGGCGGGAGTAGTTCATGCCCAACACAGACATATAGTTGGCTATGGGGTTGTCCGGCCCCGAAGAAACTTTCAGGCACAGGCCGGGAAGATATTCGCGCAGCTTGTCCTGCTCTATGCTCTTGCTTGTCCATTGCTCCGCCATCTTTGTCATCAGCAAGTCTGCCTGGCGGGAAATGTGTTCGATGTGGCCTTTACCTTCCAGTACCACGTCCAAATCGCCTGCCCGCAGATAAGCATGCGTAGAATCTGCCGATGTGGAAAAACCGGCAAACAAATCCTTCGGATGAAATGTCCGTTTGGCAGTAGTGACCGTGGCATCCGTCATCTCAGCATCTACAGCATAGCGTTGTCGAAGGTCACTGCTAAAACGGACTCCTATGTGCTGAGAAGTAAGAAAGTGTACATCCATCAGACGAAGAGCCTGCCAGTCCAGCGAACGAATATCCATGTTCAAACTTCCTGCCACATCGTTCGGCTTGAAGATGCCATCTACACGGGCATCCACATCCATTGCCCGGTTCTGCACGGCCAATGAGGCACTGGCTTTCTGTCGTTCCAGCCCCGCCGACAAGGAAATGCCGGAAAGGTCGTAGCTGCCATAGTGCAAACGGTCTATGCTGCCTTCGGCTTTCAGATACGTATGTGGCAAAAGGAAGTCTGTACCTTCTCCTTCCACCTTCAAGCGTGCAGAAAGCATGTACAGGGAATCGGCAGGCAGGAAGCGATGCAGGTCAAACTGATTGACAGCCAACTGAGCTTCATAACTTTCGCGCGACATGTCATAGCGGGCATAGACGCGAAGTGCATTCTCCATCTTGAAATCATCTGCCACGGAGAGGGTATCGTCATTATGGACAGTTATGGGGATGGTATCTATCTGCGCCACCGCGTGTGCTTTGGGTTGCATCAGCAAGACATCGGTACCCATCTCCGAACCTGCCATCGTGAATTTCCCTGCCAGGCGGGTGCCGTGAGGAATGTGCACGCCTTCTGCCAGCGCAGAGACAAAATCCAAATCTTTCGTCTTTGCCTCCAGCGTGATTTCACCGCCACGCCGCAAACTGTCTGTCAGATAAGTCAGCTCTCCTTTGGCCAACAGTTCCAATGCCCCGTGCCATTCAGCGGTCAGGGCTGTGAGTTTCAATCGGTTCAAGTCGCCGTCTATGCCCGTGCGGATGCGGATAGGCTCCGAAGGATAACGGCGGACAAAGTCCTCATCCATCTTTCCCATGAAGCGTATCACGTCGGGCTTTCCTATATCAGCCATCAGGCGGGCGGATATTTGTCCGTTGGACTTCATGTCTAAGGCATCCCAACTTGCCGCGACGTTCAGCTCCATGTAAGAATCCGGAGTGGCCATGCGCAAGGAAGGGACGCGGAGAGTCTTTCCATCCGAAAGCAAGCTTCCTTCGGTAGAAGCTATCTCTAAGCCCGACTGCTCTTTCAGCGCTAACTGGCTGATGATAGCCCTCATGTTTCTTCCTTCGTATTGCAGGGAATCGAGCTGCACGCCTATATTCGTAAGTGAAAGGTGCGAAGGGTCCAGTCCCGGCACACTGTCGGCCGGCAGGGCACTGCCGTCGTATTTCAATCGCCCGTTCTTTATCCGGAAAGTCTGCAAAGAATAGGCCGACTTGTGCAAGTCCACCAATCCGTTGCGCAGCAGCGCCTCATCCAGTGCCGCCGAAACCGTCATCGTGTCCGAAGGCATCTGCAAGGAGAAAGCCACGTTCTGCAAATCCATCTCCTGCAAGATGATTTTCCAATAGAGCGTGTCGGTGGCAGTGGTATCGGCCGCCGTGGTGTCATTCAGGCAAAGCGACAAGTCGGTATCTTTCAGCAACACTTTATTGACGATAGCCGTTTCGGGGTCTAAGGCCACCCCGTGGCTGGAAAGGAAAAACTCTCCCAACGTGCCGCTCAGCCTCATGCCTTCTATCAGGTCGCCGGAGTTGACCGATGCTCCCTGCAGGGCAATGCCGTCCACTTCCACCTGTTTCTTCAGCAAAGGAAGCAACTGCACGTTCACTTGCAAACGCTGTACGCTGAGCACCGTGTCGTTCTGCGGAGAAACGGCATCTACATCAGACATGACCAACCTCAACGGGAAAGAGAGCGAGATATGCCCTACGGTGATATTCATGCCGGAAGCCCGGGAAGCATACACCGCAGCCTTGTCCACCAAAAACGTCTGAATGGGAGGCAAATAAATCAAGATACACAAGATAATGAACAGTATGAACGGAGATGCTATCGTCCACAATGCCCAACGAATATGTTTCTTCTTCATGAGTGCTTGCAATATATTTCTGCAAACTTAAACAATTTTATTGGCATAATAGTTTAATTCAACTTGTTTTATTGCTTTTTAGGAAGGAGTCTATCATGGCAGCATCTGCCATGATAGCTGTTATAATATAGGTTGCTCTTCTCAGCGCAATTTCGCCATAAATCTTTCCTTATCT
>JAUNIV010000267.1 GCA_030523385.1 Bacteroidales bacterium
CATGAAAATAGGAGATAAACACCTATGATTAATGTTTACCTCCTACTCGATTGTGCGGCTTCATTGATTCTTTGATTGTAATGTACCAATAATCTTTCAGATGAAAGCAGATTAGTTATTACATTCGGCTGTTACTATATGCAATAGCTTAATGATGATATATTTTATAGGTAAAAGCGATGCATCGAAATGTCTCTGCATGACTTAACAGAAAACTACCTTAAATATCTTATAAAATCGTCCGAAATACATACACAAATCGTCCATGGAAATTTTTATCTATTCAAAAGGACAAATTCATATATTATTTTTCCTAATTTATCAGAACTTTGTAAACAGAAAATAAACATCCACCATTATGATTAAAAGACTGCTCATATTAACCCTGATGCTGAATCTCGTGCTACATGCATCTGCCTATGTAGAGAGAAACCTGCTCCAACAGCAGGCAGACATCGACAGACTGAAAGAGGTCTTGGTCCTGAATCAGGAATGGGTACCTTATCCTGCATACGCCGACCGCAGCGGATGGGATGCTTTCCTGGGAACATTCAAAGAGGACTATATCCGCCGCGGCGAAAAGTATCTGAACTACCAATGGCAAGTGGTGAGGGCTACCGACTACTTAGCATTTGAACGCACCGGCAACCGGCAAATCATGGAAAATCCTTTCGATGCTAACAACCGCGCCATAGCCGCACTGCTGATGGCCGAACTGGCTGAAGGTAAGGGACGCTTTACCGACCAACTGATAAACGGCGTGTTCCATTCCTGCGAGATGACCTCGTGGGCACTGGCCGCCCACATCATTGTGCAGCCTTCGCACCGCTCACTGCCGTCATACGATTATCCGGTTATCGACCTTGTGTCCGGCGATTTGGGCGGACTCCTGGCATGGGTGCACTACTTCATGCGCGAATCTTTTGACCAAACGGATCCGGAAATCTCACGCCGCCTGCGCCACGAACTGAAAACCCGCATCCTCGACCCCTACGTAAACAATGACTCTTTCTGGTGGATGGGACGAAACTACAACGGACGCATGCTCAACAACTGGAATCCCTGGTGTAACAGCAATGCGCTGATGTGTTTCATGCTGCTGGAGAACGACCGCGACGCATTGGCCCGTGCCGTCTATCTTACCATGGACTCTGTAGATAAATTCCTGAACTATATAAAGGCAGACGGTGCTTGCGAGGAAGGGCCTTCCTATTGGGGACATGCCGCCGGAAAGACACTGGACTATCTGGAACTGCTTGCACTCGCCACGGGCGGACAAGTAAACATCTTCCACGAACCGATGATACGCGCCATGGGCGAATACATCTCACGTTCCTACGTAGGCAACGGATGGGTGGTGAACTTTGCCGACGCTTCGGCACGCGGCGAAGGCAACGCACCGCTCATATTCCGCTTTGGCAAAGCCGTAGATAGCGACGAATTGAAAGGATTTGCCGCACTGATGCGCAAACCTGATGCTGCCGCCCCCGACAACGGAAGAGACATTTTCCGCACATTGGCATCCATTACCATCGGCAAAGAGCTGGCAGAAGCCACTCCCGAACACAAAAGCCAGCCCTTCACCTGGTATGCCGAAACGGAGTTCTGCTACCTCACCACGCCGCAGGGACTTTTCTTAGCTGCCAAAGGCGGATACAACGACGAAAGCCACAACCACAACGACGCAGGCACCTGCTCGGTGTGGATAAACAGTACTCCGGTGCTGATTGATGCAGGCGTAGGCACTTACACCCGACAAACATTCAGCAGCGAACGCTATTCCATCTGGACCATGCAAAGCAACTGGCATAATCTGCCGCTGATTAACGGCATCGCTCAGAAATATGGCAAAAAGTATAAAGCCACCAACGTGAAGGCACGCAAGAACTATTTCGAAGCCGACATCTCTACGGCCTATCCCGCCGAAGCCGGAATAAAGAAATGGATACGCTCCTACAAGGTGAGCGGAAAGCAGGCGACCATCAGCGATGCCTTCGAACTGGAGAAAGCCACTGCCCCGAATGTGGTGAACTTCCTTACATGGGGCGACATAGACACTTCGCGCCCGGGAGTGGTCGGCATCCGCATCAACGGCGTAGAAGCCAGACTGACCTACGATGCCACACGATTTACGCTCAGCACCGAGACAAAGGAACTGACCGATGTGCGGCTGAGCAAAGTATGGGGCAACACCATCTGCCGCCTGTCTTTCACCGACCGCGGACAGAACGAGAAAGGAAATTATACATTTAAACTTTTATACTAACCTAAAATATGAGAATGAAATCCTCTATCATTGCAGCGTGTGCGGCTCTTCTGGCCGCCACGGCCTGCACTTCTCCTGAGAAGAAAACGGATTGGACAACCAATGCCATCGAGAATGCACGCACGCAAATCGGTCTGGAAATAGACACCATCGAAGCCAGCGGAAAGTTTATGAATCCCGTCACCCTGACCACGAATGGTGATGTGTACTATTGCGGTTATGCCGACTGGCGTAGCGGATTCTTCCCCGGCAGTGTGTGGTATCTGTATGAACTGACCGGCGACACCACCCTGCTGCCCTTGGCACGCAAATATACCGAAGCCATCAGTGAAGCACAAAACCTGACGTGGCACCACGACATCGGCTTCATCATTTATTGCAGTTTCGGCAATGCATTCCGCTTAGCTCCTCAACCGACGGACAAAGACGTCATCATACAGGCAGCCCGTTCGCTCTGCACCCGCTTCCGCGAAAAGCCGCAGGTGATTCAGAGCTGGGATGTGAAGGGCAACAGTTGGCAATCGGAACGCGGATGGGAATGCCCCGTGATTATCGACAACATGATGAACCTGGAGCTGCTCTTTGCCGCCACCCGCCTGTCGGGCGACTCTACTTATAGCCGCGTAGCCATTGCCCACGCCAACCGCACGCTGCAAGAACATTTCCGTCCCGACGGAAGCTGTTACCATGTCATCGACTACAGCATAGAAGACGGCACCGTGCGCCACCGCCACACGGCACAAGGCTATGCCCACGAATCGGCCTGGTCGCGCGGACAGGCATGGGCCATCTACGGCTTCACCGTATGCTATCGCGAGACGGGCGATCGCCGTTATTTAGACCGGGCGATAAAGACCTTCCACTTCATGAAGAACCATCCCAACATGCCCGACGACCTGATTCCTTATTGGGACATGGATGCTCCCGGCATCCCCGACGAACCGCGCGACGCGTCTTCGGCATCCATCATCGCATCGGCCCTCTACGAGCTGAGCACCTGTCCCGTAGAGAAGCCACAGGAATACAAGGACTATGCCGACCGCATCATGCAGTCGCTTGCTTCGGACAGCTACACCGCACCCATCGGCGAGAACGGACGTTTCGTGTTGATGCACAGCGTGGGCAGCATCCCGCACAACAGCGAGATAGATGTGCCGCTCAACTATGCGGACTATTATTACCTGGAAGCCCTGCAACGCAAATTGAAGTTGGAGCAATAAATAGGAATTGCAACAACGAATTCTGATAAAAAAATACGAACCACAAACCATAATACATATATAATAATATGAAAAGCAAAATATTTATCTTATTCCTCGTGTCGCTTTTCTTCCTGCCGGCCATGGCCGCCAAAAAGAAAAAGACCGAACCTGTGAACGACCGCCAGCAATGGGCGGAACTGTGCTACCGCATTGCCGCTCCGGTATTGGAAAACATGAGCAAGGGTGAACTGCAGAAGAACATGCAACTGGAACTCAGTCCCACATGGGACGGACGCGACAAGCGCGTGGCCTACATGGAAACCTTCGGCCGACTGATGGCGGGCATCTCTCCCTGGCTTGCCCTGCCCGACGATGACACCGAAGAAGGAAAAATGC
>JAUNIV010000268.1 GCA_030523385.1 Bacteroidales bacterium
TTCCACCGTATTCTTCATACCTAAGCGGAACTGTTCGCTCACCATCTCGAAACTTGTCCGGCAACTTTTCAGATTGCTTTCGGCTGCCACATATTGCTGCTGTGCGTTCGTGGCATCCAGCCACATGGTTTCGATATTACGATACAATTCTTTCTGCTTGTTTATCAAATCCAATTGACTGCTGTCATACTGCAAGCGAGCTTTCTGTACGGCACTTTTAGTCTGCCGGTTGTCGAAAATGGGAATACTTACGCTCAGACCTATCATGTTGTTCCATCCGTATTTCATCTGCTTGCCCCAACTATTGTCGCTTGCGCTGTTTGTCATACTGCCTGTCGATGCATTCAGGCTGATGGTAGGCATGTAGCCTGACTTTGCTACGGCAATATCCAACTTTGAACTCTCGATACTCAGTTTGCTGCTTTGTATTTCAGGACGTGAAGCCAATGCCTGTTGGTAAACATCTGACTGGCTTGGCAATGGCTGGAGCACATGTTCGTCTGCCAGTTCGGGCAATACCAACTCCATTTCCTCTTCGCCGTCCAGCTCAAGCAATTGCTTCAACTGCAACTTATAGTCGCGCAAGGTACTTTCTGCTGTAACCAGCTGATACTTGTCGCTGCTCACCTGCGATTCCAACTGAGCCAAATCGGCTTTTGAAATACTTCCTTCTGCCAGCAGTTCCACTCCGCGTTCATAAGTGGCCTGACTCACCTGCAAGGTGTTTTCATTTATCCTCACCGACTCGTCGGCATAGAGTATCTGTATGAAAATCTGTGCAATTTGCTCCTGCAAGGTATTCTCGGTTTCGGCCACCGTAAGTCCGGCTATCTGTTCTGCGGTCTTACGCTGCTTGATGGTATTCAGCCTGCTGTTTCCATTCCACAGTGTCCACTGCGCATTCAGTCCGTAACTTCCGTTGTAAGTGGTCTTGCTATCACTGTTGATGATTTCCGTTCCGCTCACCGTACTGCTGTTTTCCTGGTAGGGACGGTTTGTCACATTGTGCCCACTGCTGAACGACAGGCTCGGGAAAAGGGCAGCACGGGCAGTCTTTACATCCACCGTACTCTCTTCCAATGAGATTTTGTTTTGCTGCAACTGGATATTCTTCTCCAGCGCATAATCGATACACTCGTCCAGTGTCCATGTCTTGGCGTTCTGGGCCACTGCCGAAGTGGCCGCAGCCACCATCATTGTAAAATATACTACTCGTGTTCTCATCCTTTTGATATTTTATTTGTTGGTACAAATGTAACAGGCATATTCTTTTTCGGCAATAAATATAGACCGAAGAGAGAATTCGCCGGATAAAAACTTGCTTTTTACCGATAAAGTATTTTTCTTTGTAATCATTACAATTTTAAGACGAATATATGGATAATTCTTTGTTAACCCGTATCTGGATATTCTATCGTGACGGATTCCGCGAGATGACCTTGGGGCGCACGCTCTGGGCCATCATCCTCATCAAGCTGTTCATCATGTTTTTCATCCTGAAACTGTTCTTCTTCCCTTCATTCCTGAGTGGGAAGAACACAGAAGAAAAGCAGCAATACGTAGGCGAAGAACTCATAGAACGCGCAAATCCCTAAACATTTAAATACATTAAAAGCTATGATTGAAAGTATTGACACTTCATTGATCGACTGGTCGAGAGCGCAATTTGCCCTGACGGCCATGTACCATTGGCTTTTTGTCCCCCTCACCCTGGGACTGGCCGTAATCATGGGTCTTATGGAAACCCTTTATGTAAAGACCGGAAAGGAACACTGGAAGCATACCGCCAAGTTTTGGATGAAACTGTTCGGCATCAACTTTGCCGTGGGTGTGGCTACCGGACTGATTCTTGAATTTGAGTTCGGTACGAACTGGAGCAATTACTCATGGTTCGTGGGCGACATCTTCGGTGCCCCGCTTGCCATAGAAGGCATTCTGGCATTCTTCATGGAGGCCACATTCATTGCTGTCATGTTCTTCGGATGGAACAAAGTGAGCAAAGGTTTTCACCTTTCATCTACCTGGCTCACAGGATTGGGAGCGACTATTTCTGCCTGGTGGATTCTGGTAGCCAACTCGTGGATGCAATACCCGGTAGGCATGGCATTCAATCCGGAAACCGTGCGCAATGAAATGGTTGACTTCCTTGCCGTGGCCTTCTCGCCCGTTGCCGTGGCCAAATTCTTCCACACGGTATTGAGTGCCTGGATAGTAGGAGCCGTATTCGTAGTAGGCGTAAGTTGCTGGTATCTGTTGCGCAACCGCCAACGCGAATTTGCTTTGCGCAGCATCCGTGTGGCAGCCGTAGTAGGGCTGGTAGCTTCGTTGATTACGGCCTGGACGGGCGACATTTCAGGTGTGCAGATAGCCAAAGTGCAGCCCATGAAACTGGCCGCAGCCGAAGGATTGCAGGATGGAGGCAACGGTGTTTCGTTTACCATCATAGGTGATTTGAAGATACCCAAAATGTTATCCATCTTGGCCACACACGATATTGACGGTTATGTGCCGGGCATCAACAATCTGCTGGAAGGCGGATACACGATGCCCGATGGCAGCACTGCCCTTTCCGCACAAGAAAAGATAGAGCGCGGACAAAAAGCCATAGCCGCCCTCGATGCTTTCCGTAAGGCACAAAAAGCCGGAGACAAGGAAGGAGCCGCCGTGGCACGCCGGACATTGGACGAACACGTGAAGTATTTCGGCTACGGCTACATCAAAGACCCTGCCCATCTGGTTCCTAATGTGGGACTGACATTCTGGGCTTTCCGCATCATGGTGGGACTGGGCGGTTACTTCATCTTGTTCTTCATCATCGTGCTGACGATTACGTACAAGAAGAAACTCAGCAACATGAAATGGATCCAACTGGTAGCCTTGTGGACCATTCCGCTGGCCTATATTGCCGGACAGGCAGGCTGGGTGGTAGCCGAAGTAGGACGCCAGCCATGGGCCATCCAGGATATGTTGCCGGTAAGTGCGGCCATCTCCAAATTAGAAGCAGGCTCGGTGCAGCTCACGTTCTTCATCTTCTTGGTACTGTTCACGATATTGCTCATAGCCGAAGTAGGCATCATGCTGAAAGCTATACAGAAAGGACCGGAAGAAGAAAAAGTCGCCTGATGGCTGTTGTTTAACCATTTCCCAATATCAAAAAAATAATTTGCAACTATGGATTATATATTTCTACAAAATTACTGGTGGTTCCTGGTTTCTTTGCTGGGTGCCCTGTTAGTGTTCCTGCTGTTTGTGCAAGGCGGCAATTCAGTGATGCGTTCCGTAGGATGGGACGAAGAGAGCCGTCGACTGCTGCTCAACTCCACAGGCCGTAAATGGGAGTTCACGTTTACTACACTTGTCACTTTCGGCGGTGCATTCTTCGCATCGTTCCCATTGTTCTACAGCACCAGCTTCGGAGGAGCCTATTGGCTGTGGATGATTATCCTGTTCTCGTTTGTATTACAGGCTGTAAGTTATGAATTTCAGAATAAGCTCGGCAATCTGCTCGGCCCAAAGGCATTCCAATGGTTTCTTGAAATCAATGGCATCCTTGGTCCGCTGCTGCTCGGTGGGGCTGTTGCCACATTCTTCAACGGTTCCAACTTTCTCATTGCAAAAGATAATTTGTTAAACAGCTCTCAGTTGGTAATCAGCCAGTGGGCCAACAGTTCGCATGGCCTCGATGCACTGCTCGACCCGTGGAACCTGATACTCGGCTTTGCCGTGTTCTTCCTCGCACGCTGCCTCGGACTGCTTTATTTTATCAACAATGTCAATGAGGAAAACATCCGTAGTCGTGCCAGTGTTCGATTGGTAGGTTCATCCGTACCCTTCGTTATTCTTTTCGTAGCTTTCCT
>JAUNIV010000269.1 GCA_030523385.1 Bacteroidales bacterium
AGGCGTAGTAGGTATGGGCGGTGCCTGTTTCCCGACACACGTCAAGCTCTCCCCTCCTCCGGGCTGCAAGGCAGAATGTGTCATCATCAACGCCGTAGAGTGTGAACCTTACCTGACAGCCGACCACCGGCTGATGCTGGAGAAGGCAGACGAAATACTGGTGGGTGTAAGCATCTTGATGAAAGCTGCCAAAGTGACCAAAGGATATATTGGCATTGAGAACAACAAGCCCGACGCTATCAAGCTGATGACCGAAAAGGCAGCACAATACGCCGGCATAGAGGTAGTGCCCTTGAAAGTGAAATATCCGCAAGGCGGTGAAAAGCAGCTGATAGATGCTGTCATCAACCGTCAGGTGCCTGCTCCTCCCGCCATCCCTATCAATGTGGGTGCCGTGGTGCAGAACGTAGGAACGGCGTATGCCGTATATGAGGCAGTGCAGAAGAACAAGCCTTTGTTTGAACGCATTGTGACCGTCACAGGAAAGTCCGTGAAGAATCCTTCCAACTTCCTCACCCGTATGGGTACACCGATGAGCCAGCTGATAGAAGCTGCAGGCGGACTGCCCGAAGATACAGGCAAAGTGATTGGCGGCGGTCCGATGATGGGTAAGGCATTGGTAAACACCGAAGTGCCTATCTGCAAGGGAAGTTCGGGCGTGCTGATCATGAACGACAAGGAAGCATCCCGCGCCGAAGCACAGCCCTGTATCCGTTGCGCCAAATGCGTAAGCGTATGCCCCATGGGACTGGAACCTTTCCTGCTTGCCACGCTTTCGGCTCACAAGGACTGGGAGAGAGTAGAAAAAGAAGATGTAATGTCGTGCATCGAGTGTGGTTCGTGTCAGTTCACGTGTCCCTCTCACCGCTATCTGCTGGACTATATCCGCTTGGGTAAAGGCACAGTGGGCGGCATCATCCGTGCACGTAATGCTAAAAAATAATTCAAGACTATGGCTAATAAATTAATAGTATCCTTATCGCCCCACGTCCATAGCGGTGACAGCGTGCAGAAGAACATGTATGGTGTGCTCATTGCGCTGCTGCCTGCCCTGCTGGTATCATTCTACATGTTCGGACTGGGTGCCGTCGTAGTGACATTGACTTCGGTTGCTGCCTGTTTGTTCTTTGAATGGGCAATCACTAAGTATATATTGAAAAGAGAGCGTTCCACCATCTGCGACGGTTCGGCTGCTCTGACAGGCGTGTTGCTGGCATTCAATGTGCCTTCCAACCTGCCCATCTGGATTATCATCATCGGTGCGCTGGTAGCTATCGGTATCGGTAAGATGACTTTCGGCGGACTGGGCTGCAACCCGTTCAACCCTGCTTTGGTAGGACGTATCTTCCTGCTTATCTCTTTCCCGGTGCAGATGACCTCATGGCCCACTGTACAGCAATGGGCAAGCTACACCGATGCCGAAACAGGAGCCACCCCGTTGGCACTGATGAAGATGGCTGTAAAGGGTGACACCACGGCATTGAGCCAGTTGCCCGACACATTGAGCCTCTTCCTGGGTAACAACCCGGGTTGCGTGGGTGAGGTAAGCGCCTTGGCATTGCTGCTCGGTCTGGGCTACATGTTGTGGAAGAAGATTATCACCTGGCACATCCCGGTGTCTATCCTTGCCACCGTGTTTGTGTTCGGCTACGCCATGCATTTCGTTGACCCCGTGAAGTATGCCAGCGGTATGACACACTTGTTCACCGGTGGTCTGATGCTGGGTGCCATCTTCATGGCTACCGACTATGTCACTTCGCCCATGACCCACAAGGGCATGATTATCTACGGTGTGGCTATCGGCTTCCTGACGGTGGTTATCCGTCTGTTCGGTGCATATCCCGAAGGTATGTCCTTCGCCATATTCATCATGAACGCATTCACTCCGTTGATTAATACCTATTGCAAACCTAAAAGATTCGGGGAGGTAGTGAAGAAATGAAAAAGCTGGAATCATCATTGAAGAACATGGCTATCGTGCTCACGGGTGTGACAGTGATAGCCGGAGCCTTGCTGGGTTATGTGAACGAGCTGACCAAAGAACCCATCGCACAGGCCAATGCCAAAGCACTGAGCGATGCCATTGCCATTGTGGTGCCCGGCTTCGACAACAATCCTGCCGAAGCCCCCGAAACAGTGGAACTGAACGGTGCTACTTATAAGATATACAAAGCTACGAAGGGCGGAGAGTTCATCGGTGCTGCCGTAGAGGCTTCGGCCAACGGATTCGGCGGTGCGCTGAATGTGCTCGTAGGCTTCGACAAAGAAGGCAACATCATTGACTATTCTTTGCTGAGCCACGCAGAGACTCCCGGACTGGGTTCAAAAGCTGCCGACTGGTTTAAGAAAGGCGGCAAGGGAGACATTACGGGCATGAACCCCGGCAAGCAAGCACTCACGGTAAGCAAGGACGGCGGACAGGTGGATGCCATTACAGCCTCTACCATCACGTCACGTGCCTTCCTCGTGGCAGTGAACAATGCGTATGCCGCATACAGCGGACAGAACGTAGATGCAGCCAGCGGTGCCACCCAACAGGCACAGCCTGCCGAAGAAGCCGCCCCTGCCAATGACAATGTAGAAACTAATAATTAAAGAAAGGAGCAGACTATGAATAATTTTAAAGTATTGATGAACGGGATTGTGAAAGAAAATCCTACGTTCGTTCTCCTTTTGGGTATGTGTCCTACGCTGGGAACCACCTCATCGGCCATCAACGGTATGGGTATGGGACTGGCCACCATGTTTGTGCTCATCTGCTCTAACGTGGTTATCTCGTCCATCAAGAACCTCATCCCCGACATGGTGCGCATCCCGTCGTTCATTGTGGTGATTGCCTCGTTCGTGACCGTCCTGCAGATGATTATGCAGGCATACGTCCCCGCACTCTATGCCACGTTGGGTCTGTTCATCCCGCTTATCGTTGTAAACTGTATCCTGCTGGGACGTGCCGAAGCATTTGCGGCTAAGAACGGTCCCATTCCTTCGTTCTTCGACGGACTGGGCATGGGATTGGGCTTTACCATTGCACTGACCATCTTGGGTGGTGTGCGTGAGTTCTTGGGCACAGGCAAGATTTTCGACATTGCCATCCTGCCCGAAGAATATGGCATGCTGGTGTTTGTGTTGGCACCCGGAGCCTTCATCGCACTGGGCTACCTCATTGCTATCGTGAATAAGATGAAGAAAGCATAACCCGTAATTAAAAGAGAAAGAATATGGAATATATACTGATATTTATCACCGCTATATTTGTGAACAACGTCGTGTTGTCACAATTCTTGGGAATCTGTCCGTTTCTCGGCGTTTCCAAGAAAGTAGAAACAGCTACGGGTATGGGTGCAGCCGTTGCATTCGTGCTTACCATTGCCACCATCGTCACCTACCTCATACAGAAGTTCGTGCTCGATGCTTTCGGACTGGAATATTTGCAGACCATTGCCTTCATCCTGGTCATTGCTGCCTTGGTGCAGATGGTAGAAATCATCTTGAAGAAGGTCTCCCCTGCCCTCTATCAGGCATTGGGTGTGTTCCTTCCGCTTATCACCACCAACTGCTGCATCCTGGGTGTAGCCATCCTCGTCATCCAGAAAGACTTCGACCTGCTGACAGGCGTGGTTTACGCCTTCTCTACCGCCTTGGGATTTGCCCTGGCCATGATATTGTTTGCCGGCATACGCGAACAGCTCAGCTTGGTAAACATCCCCAAAGGTATGCAAGGTATGTCTATCGCATTGGTGACAGCCGGATTGCTGGCTATGGCATTCATGGGCTTCTCGGGAGTAGATAAAGGATTGGCCGTACTGTTCGGCATAGAATAATACCTGTTTTCTAAAGAAAATAAGGCTATA
>JAUNIV010000270.1 GCA_030523385.1 Bacteroidales bacterium
TCCTTTAAAAAATAATTTTGGTACGGTCAAAAATCCGGTTTGCTACCGTGAAAAACACGATGCCATAAGATTGTGCGGCTTGTCGGTCAAAACAATGGCTGTACTTTTTCAGTGTTTCACTTTTTATTCGTACTTTTGTCGTCGGAAAAACAATTCGTTAGTATGAAAATAGCATTGATAGGATACGGAAAGATGGGCAAGGAAATAGAGAAAATAGCCATTGCCCGCGGACACGAGATTGTGAGCATCATCGACATAGACAATCAGGAAGACTTCGGCTCGGAGGCATTTCGCTCGGCCGATGTGGCCATCGAGTTTACCAACCCCATGGTGGCCTACGACAACTATATGAAGGCTTTCGCTGCCGGCGTGAAACTGGTGTCGGGCAGTACGGGATGGATGGACAAACATGGCGAAGAGGTGAAAAGACTCTGCACTACGGGCGGCAAGACGCTTTTCTGGTCGTCCAACTTCAGCTTGGGCGTGGCCATATTCTCGGCTGTAAACAAGTATCTGGCCCGAATCATGAACAGTTTTCCCGATTACGAGGTTTCTATGACGGAGGTGCACCACGTGCACAAGCTGGATGCTCCGAGCGGGACAGCCATTACACTGGCCGAAGGTATCGTGGAAAACCTGTGCCGCAAGAACCGGTGGGTGAAAGGAACGCTGACCGCTCCGGATGGCACCGTGTCGGGCACGACGGAATGTGCTGCCGATGAGTTCCCCGTCAGCTCCATCCGCGAGGGCGAAGTGCCGGGCATTCACACCATCCGCTATGAATCGGATGCCGACAGCATCTCTATCACCCACGATGCAAAGAACCGTCGGGGATTTGCCTTGGGAGCTGTGCTGGCTGCCGAATATACGGCTCAGCACGAAGGATTTTTGGGTATGAACGACTTATTTCAATTTTAAGCTATGATAAAGGCTACACGTAAACAGTGGGTCAAGCTGGCCGTGGTGCTGGTGCTTTACCTGCTCTTCTTGGTCTGGGTAAGAAGTTGGCTGGGGTTAGTGGTGCTTCCCTTCCTATTCGATGCCTATATCACGAAGAAAATTCCCTGGACTTGGTGGAAGTCTTCTAAGAATCCTGCCGTCGTGGTGGTGATGGGGTGGGTAGATGCCATCGTCTTTGCTTTGGTGGCAGTGTATTTTGTCAATATCTACTTTTTCCAAAACTATGTCATCCCTTCTTCTTCGTTAGAGAAATCCTTGCTGACGGGCGACTACCTCTTTGTGAGCAAGATGGCCTATGGGCCTCGCGTGCCTCAGACTCCGCTTCACATGCCGCTGGCGCAACACACGTTGCCCATATTCGACTGCAAGTCCTACATCGAGCATCCGCAATGGAAGTACAAACGGGTGAAAGGAATGGGCGAAGTGCAGCTGAACGACATCGTGGTGTTCAACTTCCCCGCAGGCGATACGGTGGCCACGGCTTTTCCGGCCGAAGACATCTACCGCCAGCGTTACTTCTTGGGGATGCAGCTGGCTAAGCCGATGGACCTTTCGACTATGACGGCGGAGCAGCAGCGCATGGTCTATGACCATTACTACCAGTTGGGATGCCAGTACATGAACGAGCATTTGCAGGAATACGGCGAAATCATCAGCCGCCCGGTGGATAGACGTGAGAATTACGTGAAGCGTTGCGTGGGACTGCCGGGACAGACGCTCGAAATCAAGGACCGCATAGTTTATTTGGACGGAAAACCGAACAAAGAACCCGACAATGTGCAGTATCGTTATCTGGTGAAGGTGCTTCGCCCCATTCCCGACGATTTGGCGCATGAGTTGGGTATCAGCCATGAAGACATGATGTACTATTATCCGGACGCTGCTGTCTATAACATGCCCCTGACGGAGAAGGCCAAAGCCGGATTGCTGGCGCGGAAAGATGTGGTGGCAAACATCGAACCGGCCCCTGCCGACGATGCCGGAGGGCTTTATCCGGTAAACATGTACAAGGACTGGACTACGGACAACTACGGTCCTGTGTGGATTCCGAAGAAAGGCGAGACTCTGAAACTGACTTTGGAGAACCTGCCCATATATGAACGTCCCATACAGGCCTACGAAGGCAACGAACTGGCTGTGAAAGACGGAAAGATATACATCAACGGCAAGGAGACCGATGAATATACCTTCCGCATGGACTACTATTGGATGATGGGAGACAACCGCCACAATTCGGCCGACTCCCGCTTCTGGGGATTTGTGCCCGAAGACCATGTGGTGGGCAAACCTATCTTTATCTGGCTGTCGCTTGACCAGGATCGCGGCTGGCTGGATGGTAAAATACGCTGGAACCGATTGTTTACGTTTGTTGACAACATAAAGTGAATGGCATTCCTCTTTGGATAAAAGCGATGCTGACAGCCGTCGTATTGGCGTTGCTGGTCAAGACATTTGCTTTCACTTCCTGCACCATTCCCTCTACCGGTATGGAGAACAGCCTCTATCAGGGTGAGAGGGTGTTGGTGAACAAGTGGAGCTACGGCTTTCGTGTGCCTTTTTCCACTTACAGATGGCGCGAACGCCCCGTGGCGAAAGGCGACATCGTGTTATTCAACAATCCCAATCCCCGTTCTCCGCGCACGGCTGTGGGGAGCAGGGAAGTTTTCATAAGCCGCTGCGTGGGGCTGCCCGGCGATACGCTGATGCTGAACGACGAGCTGCTGGTGACCAACGACCGGGTGCTCAGTCCCGACAGCAAGTCGCTCTACGAATACCCTTACATGCAAGAAGACACCCTGCAGGAAGCCATGAGCCGGGTGGGCATCAAAGACAACCGCTTGGTGGGCTATGCCGACGGGAAATACATCCGCAGCTTCAGCCATTACGAATATTACCTGCTGCGGCAGAAGCTGGCAGGAAAAGTAAATCTGCTTCCCTCGTATCGCGAGGATGGCGGCAAGAGCCATCCGTTTGTCGTTCCTGCCCGCGGGCAAGCCGTGAAAGTCTATCCGTGGAATGTGACTTTGCTGTGCAACACCATTGTCCGCCACGAAGGCAGGCAGGCATCTGTCAGCGGAGACACCTTGCTGGTGGATGGAAAGAAGGTGCAGACTTATACTTTCACTAAAAATTATCATTGGATGGCTTCCAACAATCCGGTAAACTTGTGCGACTCGCGCCTCTTCGGGCTGGTGCCCGACGACCATCTCATAGGCAAGGCATGGCGTATCTGGTTCACTTCCGGCAAGGGACGCCTGTTTCAAGAAGTGCAATAATCATGGAAAAGACTGTTTATTTGAGTTCGGCCTATCTGGCACCTGTGCAATATTATGCCAAACTGTTGGCCTACGATAAAGCCTGCGTGGAACGGTGTGACAACTACGTGAAGCAGACCTATCGCAACCGTTGTGTCATAGCTGCTGCCGATGGTCCTTTGGCACTGACCATCCCCACCGAAAAGAGTGAAAGTCCGAAATGCCTGATGAAAGATGTGCGCATATCAGACCACGGCAACTGGCGGCATGTGCATTGGAATGCGCTGGTGGCAGGTTATCGTCACAGTCCTTTCTTTGAATATTATGCCGATGATTTCCGGGTGTTTTATGAAAAGAAGTATCCCTTCCTGTGGGATTTCAATCAGGAGCTTTGCTCGTTGGTGTGCAGCCTGATTGATATGCAGCCCTGTATGGAAGGCACCACGGACTATCGGGCAACCCTGCCATCGGGCGAAGACGACTTCCGCGAGCTGATTCATCCGAAACACGACTGGCGTACGGAGGATAAGGACTTTGTGTCCGTCCCTTACTATCAGGTTTTCAAGGACAAATATGGCTTTCTGCCCAACCTCAGCATTGTCGATTTGCTGTTTAATATGGG
>JAUNIV010000271.1 GCA_030523385.1 Bacteroidales bacterium
CATTTGTTTATTTTTAATATTGGAATCAGAGAGCCAACTACTGATTCGCATTACTTATGAAAATACATTTTGCCTTTTTCTGTTTTCTTGTTTTGTCTCTGATCAGCATGGTTGCAAGAGCCGAGCGGCTGCACCCCGATACCCTTCTTCTTCGTTACTACGAGAAAGCTGCCGGTTTCATAGCGGAAAGAGAACTGGATTCCGCTCAGTATTATTTCGATAGGGCTTTTGCCACTAAAGGGGCAAAGCATTCTTCTGTTTACCCTGTCTTGCTGAACGAACAAGGCACCCTCTACATCTATGCGGGCGAGAACGAAAAGGCCATGGCTGCCAAAAAAGAGGCAATGGGCTATCTGCCTAAGGTGGAAGAATTGGAAACGCATATCAGTGTATTTAATGATGTGGGCATTATTTACAGGCGTTGCAACATGAACGACTCTGCCTTACATTATTATAATAAAGCGTTGGACGTGGCCGTGCGCTACGGAGACGAGAGCTGGTTGGCAAGTCTGGAAATGAACATTGCCGTGCTCTATTACAATATGAACCGTTTGGTTGAGGCGGAACAGTGCTTGGATCAGGTGATGAGATATTTGGAGCAGGCAGATGACCCATACGTGGAGGTGTGTACCTGGCAGGTGAGAGCCATGACGAAAGCCGACTTGGGCAAGATGGACGAGGGGCGGGCTTCCATCCGCAAGGCATGGAGCATAGCAAGCAGTGAGGATGGGAACAAGGAATGGCAGATGCGCTGCATACCCGTGCTGATGAAATTCTATGCTGCCGATGAACAGAAGGACTCGGTAGATTATTTCCTGCAAAAAGGAGAGGAACTGTACTTGGAACTGCCCGAAAGCTCCATGTCGTCCATCGGCTTCGTGCAGGCCAAGGCCGATATATATTTCCGTTATGGCCGCTACAGGGAGGCTCTGAAGATATTCAGACGTCTGATGAACGACAACAATACGGGAGTGGTGCGGAGCAATGTATATAGTAAGATGGCTGTGTGTTGCCGGGAGTTGGGACAGCAAGAGATTGCTTTTGCCTATATGGACAGTGCCCGCATGTGGACCGACTCCTTGGCACAAGAGAACCTGACGGCAAAGATGGCCGAGTTTGGCGTGAAATACCGCACACAGGAAAAGGAGCTGGAAGTGATGCGTTTGCGTCGGGAGCAACTGGAGAAAGATACCCTCTGGATGGGTATAGGCATCGTGGTGGTTGTGCTGATAGCCATTCTGTTGATAGGACTCTTGGTGCTGCTCCACAAGCGCAGGGTGACACGGTTGAAGATGGAGCAGATAAAACGTGAGGGAGAACTGAATGCAGCGCGCAAGTACATTGAAGGGCTGGAGAGTGAACGCAAGCGTTTTGCCAAGGAACTGCATGACGGAATAGCCAATGACTTGTTGGGGTTGCAACTGAAAATGAGCGTGGCAAAAGAACAGGATGCTTTGGAAGGCTTGGAAAAGCAAGTGGGAGACATGCGCGAGAATGTCCGTCGTATTTCGCATGAACTGATGCCGCCCGAGTTTACACATCTGGATTTGAACGACATCCTGTATGAATACCTGCATACCTTGGCAAAGAATGTGGAGTCCGAAGTGGTATATCGGGCAACTCCGGACATGGATTATCGGAAGATTCCTCATGAAGTGGCTTATGAGATTTATCGCATTGTGCAGGAACTGACATCCAACATGCTGAAGTATTCGGAAGCAACAAAAATAGAAGTAATTTTGCAGGAAACGGGAACAGATTGCTTTGAACTTCGTATCTCGGACAATGGAAAAGGAATGCCTGCCACGGACTTTGACAACCGAAAGGGGATAGGGCTTCGTACCATAAAAGACCGCTCCAAAGCCATAGGAGCAAGTATCGATATGATTTCTTCGGAAAAAGGAACCGCTTTTGTTTTGGTGTGGAGAAAACTAAAGCTTTGATTTTTGTCACTGAAAAAGGTGATTTTTCGTCCAAAAGTTTATTTGTTTGTTTTTTCATTTTTTACATGATGAAATATTGCTTAGTTTTGCATAAAAGCTAAGTACTATGAAAAAAGAATCATATAGAATACTGGCCGTAGATGATCATCCGGTGGTGTTGGAGGGAATACGGCTGGTAGTGACCCGTATAGAAGGGGTGCAATGTACGGGGCTGATAAATACAACGGATCTGAAGCTAACATTGTCGGAGGAGGATTATGATATGTATATCCTCGATTTGGAATTCCCGGATACCGATGGCTTTTGTGTCATAAATGCCATCAGAGATGCAAGGCCCGAAAGCCGTATCATCATTTACACCATGCATGAGGAGCCATGGGTGTTGGCCAAGTTGCTGGATTTGGAGATAGATGGGGTGATTTCGAAGAGTGCAGGGACGGAGGAATTGTGTAAGGCGGTGAATGTGGTCAGAAACGGTGGCACCTATTTTAACAGGGCATTTCTGGACTTGACTAAAAAAAGAAAGATGACTGTGCCAAGCAAAGGAAACATCTTTGAACTCTCTGAAAGGGAAACAGAGGTGTTGCGTTATCTGAGCGAAGGAATGAGTACAAATCAGATCGCCGAGGCCATGTTCTTAAGCAAGAACACGATACAGACTTACAGAAAGCGGCTGATGGTAAAACTGAAAGCCAAGAATGTGGCCGAACTGGTGATGAAAGGCAAGGATCTTTTATAATTGTTGTATCCCATAGGAGCGGACATGCGAGTCCGTCCCTATGGGAATAATAAAAGTCCTTTATTCAAAGTCGAAGTCGAAATCAAAATCGTCTTCTTCGGAAAAGTATTCGGGCGTGATGAATTCTTCCATGCTGCGCCGGTCTTTTTTGGTGGGGCGTCCTGTCCCGCGTGCACGATCCACAAAGCCGCTGATTTTACTCATCTCCAGCAATTCATACTGGTCGGGAGTGGTTACATTTTCCATGATTTCGGGAACCAGTTTGGCACCCACGCGCTTCTCTATGGCCTGCAATACCTTGAAAGAATAGGTGACAGGAGGTTTCCTTACCTGTATCACGTCGCCCGGCTTCACCATTCGGGCGGGTTTCACCTGAGTGCCGTTGATGCTGATTCGTCCTTTCTTGCAGGCTTCGGATGCAATGGTGCGCGTCTTGAATATGCGCGATGCCCACAACCATTTGTCTATTCTTGCTTCGGCCATTTACTTCTTGTTATATTGGTTCATGGTTATGTTGATGCCTGCCAGGCAGAAACTTTTCACTATTTCGCAAGCGGTTTTCAGACGTTCGTCCATTGTCTGGAGGTCTTCTTCGCTGAAATGTCCCAAGACAAAGTCTATCTGTCCGCCGCGTGGAAAGTCATTGCCGATACCGAAGCGCAGGCGGGCATATTCTTGTGTGCCCAATGTGGCAGCTATGTGCTTCAGCCCGTTGTGTCCGGCATCGCTTCCTTTGCCTTTCAGGCGCAAGGTGCCGAAAGGAAGTGCAAGGTCATCCACCACAATCAGCACGTTCTCCAGCGGGATGTTCTCTTTCTGCATCCAGTAGCGCACGGCGTTGCCGCTCAAGTTCATATAGGTAGAAGGCTTGAGCAGGATGAGCTGACGCCCTTTGATGGAGAGGGTAGTGGTGGCACCATAACGCCCGTCGGCAAAAACAAGATTGGACGCCTTTGCGAGGGCGTCCAATACCATAAATCCTATGTTGTGACGGGTATTCCGGTATTCTTCTCCGATGTTACCCAGTCCTACTATCAAATATTTCATCGATAAGGATTCGTTGTTTTAGGATAATTACTTGCCGGCAGCTGCAGCAGCACCACGAGCGGCACGAGTCAGTTTCACTGCACAAACCACAGCTTC
>JAUNIV010000272.1 GCA_030523385.1 Bacteroidales bacterium
AGAATGCAACTGGAGTTTCTTTGGGTGCAATCAAGAACATATTGGATGTTTTAGTGGAAAGGAATTTTATTCTTCTTGCTAATAATAAAAGGACACTCAAGAATAAGAAAGCTCTTTTCAATTTGTGGGTAGAGAATTATAATCTGGTATTGAAACCGAAACTATTGCTTGGTAAAATGGCTTTTCGTACTGGCGAGCAACGTACAAAATGGCAGGCGATGGAACTGCCCGACGGAATGTATTGGGGCGGTGAGAGCGGGGCGAATATGGTAGATACTTATCTGGAACCTGGCGCTTTTGATATATATACAGAAATTCCTGCCGCAAACTTGCTCAAGACCGGTTTTGTAAGGCAGGATGAGAATGGAGAGATAAGAATTTATCAGAAATTCTGGAATTGGGAGACGGAGAATCATCTTGTTCCTTTGAGTCTCATATATGCTGACTTGATGGGTAGTGGCAACAGCCGTTGTCAAGAAATGGCAGAAAGGCTTTTAGATTATGGACTTAAAGATTACAAGTGAGAAAATAGCCAATCCGTTACTGGTGGACTTGCTTAAAAAACTGACAGGCTGTTTCGGCCGCATGAACAGGGAGTTCTATGTCATCGGCGCGACCGCACGGGATATAATCGTCCAACAGCTTATTGGTACTACATCCGGAAGAAAAACCCGTGATCTGGATATTGCGATAGCAATACCCGACTGGAGTGTATTCGATGAAATAAAAGGAGTATTGGTTGCCAATGGTTTTCAGAAATCCCGGCATAAACACCAACGGTTTTATTATGGTGATTATGAATTAGACATTGTTCCTTATGGGGTTGCAAAAGAAGATGACTATATCTATTGGCCTCCGGAAGAAGAGATTGCCATGTCTGTAAAAGGTTTCAACGAAGTTCTGTCAGAAGCCATCACTGTCAATATAGACGATGAGTTTGATATCAAGATAGCCTCTCTTCATGGCCTGTTCCTTTTGAAATTCAATGCATGGTTGGATAGAAATCTCGAAACGAGCAAGGATGCAGAAGACATGTCATTCATCTTATCAAACTATTTCATGGCTAACCTTGACCGTAATGTTTATTCGGAAGTTTATGATTGGAAAAGATTCGATGAATATATCGTCGGAGGATATTGGCTTGCTCACGACTTGCTTCTTCTCTTGAACAAAGAGCAGATTGCCTATTATAAGGAGTGCATAGAAAAGGAACTTGGAAAGACTGATGAGAGCAGACTGATTAACCAGATGTTAGAACACAGTTATGGTGTGACCTATGAAACCGTGAGAGACGCATGGCGAACCATAGCAGATGTTTTACAAAAAGCCATTGATGATGAAGAATCTTGAGTTTAATACCAAAACCAGCCCGGGCAAGAACAAGTCCAATGAGGATTATATTTTGTGCCGCAGGTTTGCCGAGAATTTCTTTATTGCCATTCTTGCGGACGGTATGGGCGGTTTATCTTATGGTGCCGAAGCCGCGAAAATTGCATCTGAATCTATTTTGACCGTTATCCTTGACAAAATCGAGGAATGCTTCCCCGAAGATGTATTGCGCTTCGCATTTGATGCGGCTGACTCTGCCATCCATGAAAAATGCCGAGATCTGAAATGTAAAATGGGAACGGCTGTAACTGTTGCGTTGATAATTGATGATTCCTTGTATTATGCATGGCAAGGCAATGTCAGATTGTACAAAATGACTGATAGGGTTTTGTCACGGTTGACTGCTGATCACGTTCTTACCGGGACGGAGGACGTTTTCTTGACCCGTTGTGTCAATGGTAAAGGTTATCGGGAGAGTGTTCCTGTCAAACATGAGAAGTTGAAAGGAGGTGACAAAATCTATATCTGTTCCGATGGCTGTTATAAGCAGATGGATATTAATCGGATAGCTAACCAAGAATTGAAGTTTATACCCAATGGAATCCTTGAAGATGATGCCTCTATGATTGAGATAAAAATGTAAATTAGAGATTTAATTTCCAATTTTTGAGGATTCCTCTCAAAATCTTAGTTTTTACTCCATAAAAAACTCCCTGCCGAACGAATCCGGCAGGGAGCTTTCTTATAATCAAGCGAAGACAGAATTACATCATGCCGCCCATGCCACCCATTCCGGGAGCACCCATCGGCATTTCAGGCTTGTCTTCTTTCTTTTCTACAATCACACATTCGGTAGTAAGGAACATACCGGCGATAGAAGCCGCATTTTCCAAAGCCACACGAGTTACCTTGGCAGGATCTACCACACCGGCAGCGTGCAGGTTTTCATACACATCGGTACGGGCATTGTAACCGAAGTCACCCTTACCCTCGCGAACCTTCTGAACCACTACGGCACCTTCCTTACCGGCGTTGGCCACAATCTGACGAAGCGGCTCTTCGATGGCACGCTTGATGATTTCGATACCTGTCGTTTCGTCCTCGTTGTCACCCTTCAGGCCTTCCAAAGTTTCGGAAGCACGGATGTAGGCAACACCACCGCCCGGCACGATACCTTCTTCGATGGCAGCACGTGTAGCACACAAGGCGTCATCCACACGGTCTTTCTTTTCCTTCATTTCCACTTCGCTGGCAGCACCTACATAGAGGACAGCTACACCACCTGACAACTTAGCCAGACGTTCCTGCAATTTCTCCTTGTCATAGTCCGAAGTCGTATTCTTGATTTCAGCCTTGATTTGGTTGATGCGTTCCTGGATGTTTTCCTTTTCGCCAGCACCGTTTACGATGGTCGTATTGTCTTTAGATACTGTCACCTTGTCGCAAGTACCCAACATTTCGATGGTAGCCTGTTCCAATTTCAAGCCCTTTTCTTCGCTGATGACGATACCGCCGGTCAGAACGGCAATGTCTTCCAGCATGGCTTTGCGGCGGTCGCCGAAGCCCGGAGCTTTCACGGCACAAATCTTCAACTGAGAACGCAGACGGTTCACTACCAATGTAGTCAGTGCTTCGCTATCTACGTCTTCTGCGATAACCAGCAACGGACGTCCGCTCTGTACAGCCGGTTCCAGGATAGGCAAGAAATCTTTCAGGTTGGAAATCTTCTTGTCGTAAATCAGGATATACGGATGTTCCATCACGCATTCCATCTTCTCCGTATCGGTCACGAAGTAAGCCGACAAGTAACCGCGGTCAAACTGCATACCTTCTACCACGCCGATGGTAGTATCCGTACCCTTAGCCTCTTCGATGGTGATGACACCGTCTTTAGAAACCTTGCGCATGGCGTCGGCAATCAGCTTACCGATCATCGGGTCGTTGTTGGCAGACACGGTGGCCACCTGTTCAATCTTCTCGTAGTTGTCGCCTACGGTTTCAGACTGAGCCTTGATAGATTCCACTACTTTGGCTACGGCCTTGTCGATACCGCGCTTCAAATCCATCGGGTTGGCACCGGCGGTTACGTTCTTCAGACCTACGCCAACGATAGACTGAGCCAATACGGTAGCTGTAGTCGTACCGTCACCGGCATCGTCACCGGTCTTTGAAGCAACCGATTTAACCAACTGTGCACCAGTGTTCTGGAAAGCATCTGCCAGTTCCACTTCTTTGGCTACGGTCACACCGTCCTTGGTGATGTGGGGAGCACCGAATTTCTTTTCGATGATTACGTTGCGACCTTTCGGGCCGAGAGTTACCTTCACGGCGTTAGCCAGTTCATCTACACCCTGTTTCAGCTGTTCGCGGGCATCAATGTTGAATTTAATATCTTTAGCCATAATTCTTCTACAATTTTACGTTCTACAAATTACTATTTCTTATTAATGCGAATCAGGAGTTGAAAATCGCTTCTGATTCATGTTTTAAAAGTTT
>JAUNIV010000273.1 GCA_030523385.1 Bacteroidales bacterium
TGCACTTTTCCCCACCCCTGCACCATCAGGGCGATGCGACCGAACAAATACTAATGACACAGCAGCACGATTACTAACGATGCAACGGAATGATTACTGACGGTAACGCGGAACGTTTTTATCGGAAAAGACAAATTAAAAAGCCCTATCACATGAAAAATCGCCGGAACTTTCGCTAATTTATTTTTTTTGCTTACCTTTACGCTCCGTATAAATTGTAGTATAAATGCAAGCCAATATGGAAAATAGAAGTTTAGTTACGATTGCCGAACACTCCAAAGAGAAAATACTCTACCTGCTGGAGATGGCAAAAGAGTTTGAAAATAAACCGAACCGCAAGATTTTGGACGGCAAAGTGGTTGCCACCCTCTTCTTTGAACCTTCCACCCGGACAAGACTGAGTTTTGAGACGGCTGCCAACCGGTTGGGCGCGCGCGTGATAGGATTCACCGACCCGAAAGTGACCAGCTCGTCGAAAGGAGAAACGCTGAAAGACACCATTATGATGGTGAGCAACTATGCCGACATCATCGTGATGCGCCATTTCCTGGAAGGAGCAGCCCGATATGCCAGCGAAGTGGCTCCCGTGCCCATCGTAAACGCAGGAGACGGTGCCAACCAGCATCCCTCGCAGACCATGTTAGACCTCTATTCCATATATAAGACGCAAGGAACGCTTGAAAATCTGAACATCTACTTAGTGGGTGACCTGAAATACGGACGCACGGTGCACTCGCTGCTGATGGCCATGAGGCACTTCAACCCCACCTTCCACTTCATCGCTCCCGAAGAGCTGAAGATGCCCGAAGAATATAAAATATATTGCAAGGAGCATCACATCAAGTACAAGGAATATACCGACTTCAACGAAGAGACCATAGCCGATGCCGACATCCTCTACATGACCCGCGTGCAGCGCGAACGCTTCACCGACCTGATGGAGTATGAACGGGTGAAGGATATATATATATTAAGGAACAAGATGCTGGAGCATACACGCCCCAACCTGCGCATCCTGCATCCGCTGCCGCGCGTGAACGAGATAGCCTACGATGTGGATGAGAACCCGAAGGCTTACTACTTCCAGCAGGCGCAAAACGGACTTTATGCCCGACAGGCCATCTTGTGCGACGTGTTGGGCATTACGCTGGACGATGTGAGAGAAGATGCTAAAAAATAACCCTTTAGGAACACCATTAGAAATGAACGTAAATAAACAAGCATTGCAGGTGGCCGCACTGAAGAACGGCACTGTCATAGACCATATACCATCCGACAAACTCTTTACGGTAGTCAGTCTGTTGGGATTGCAGGATTCGGATTCCAACATCACCATAGGAAACAACTTCGAGAGCAAGAAGTTGGGCAAGAAAGGCATCATCAAGGTGGCCGACCGATTCTTTACGGACGAAGAGATAAGCCGCCTGTCGGTAGTGGCTCCCAATGTGAAGCTGAACATTATCCGCGACTACGAGGTGGTGGAAAAGAAAGAAGTGCTGATGCCCGACGAGCTGCGCGGACTGGTGAAATGCGCCAACCCTAAGTGCATCACCAACAACGAGCCGATGACTACGCTGTTTCACGTCATGGACAAGGAACACGGCATCCTGAAATGCCACTACTGCGAGAAGGAACAAAACAAGGAGGCACTGAAACTTCTCTGACCCTTATGAAGCAAGACTGGAAACCGGGAACCATGATTTATCCGCTTCCCGCCCTGCTGGTGAGCTGCGGAAGCACGGAGGAAGAGTATAACATCATTACGGTGGCATGGGCAGGCACGGTGTGTACCAATCCGCCCATGTGCTACATATCCGTGCGCCCCGAACGCCATTCCTACGCCATCCTGAAACGCAACATGGAGTTTGTCATCAACCTCACTACGGCCGACATGGCTTTTGCCACCGACTGGTGCGGGGTGCGTTCGGGCAAAGACTACAACAAGTTTGCCGAAATGAAACTCACGCCCGGAAAGGCCACGGTGGTTTCCGCTCCCATCATCGAGGAATCGCCGCTGTGCATAGAGTGCAGGGTGAAGGAAATCATCTCGTTGGGCTCGCACGACATGTTCATAGCCGATGTGGTGAACGTCAAGGCCGATGAGAAGTACATGAATCCGGAGACAGGGAAATTTGAATTGGCCGAAGCAGGCCCGCTGGTCTATGTGCACGGGGGCTATTTCAATTTAGGAAACAAGATAGGCAAATTCGGATGGTCTGTAGAGAAAAAAAAGTGAATAATGTTTGGCAGTCACAATAATTGCCTAACTTTGCGAAACTGAAACACACATAACCTTTATTTATATTATAGACATGAAAAGAGATGAAGTAATCTTTGATATCATTGAGAAAGAGCATCAGCGCCAGCTGAAAGGCATTGAGCTGATTGCTTCTGAAAATTTCGTCAGTGACCAGGTGATGCAGGCCATGGGCTCCTGCCTTACCAACAAGTATGCCGAAGGCTATCCGGGCAAACGCTACTACGGCGGTTGCGAAGTGGTGGACCAAAGCGAACGTATCGCCATCGACCGGCTGAAGCAGATATTCGGTGCGGAATGGGCAAATGTGCAGCCGCACTCAGGCGCACAGGCCAATGCAGCCGTATTCCTGGCCGTGCTCAATCCGGGCGATAAGTTCATGGGACTGAATCTGGCTCACGGCGGACACCTGTCACACGGTTCGCTGGTGAACACTTCGGGCATCATCTACACTCCTTGCGAGTATAACCTGAACAAGGAAACCGGACGTGTGGATTATGACCAGATGGAAGAAGTGGCCTTGCGCGAAAAGCCGAAGATGATTATCGGCGGCGGTTCGGCCTACTCTCGCGAATGGGATTATAAGCGCATGCGCGAAATAGCCGACAAAGTGGGTGCCATCCTGATGGTCGATATGGCTCACCCCGCCGGACTGATTGCTGCCGGACTGCTGGACAACCCCGTGAAGTATGCACATATCGTGACCTCTACCACTCATAAGACGCTTCGCGGTCCGCGCGGTGGTGTCATCATGATGGGCAAGGACTTCCCCAACCCGTGGGGCAAGAAGACTCCGAAGGGCGAAATCAAGATGATGTCTCAGCTGCTGGATTCTGCCGTATTCCCCGGCATACAGGGCGGTCCGCTGGAACATGTCATTGCTGCTAAGGCTGTGGCATTCGGCGAATGTCTGCAACCGGAATACAAGGAATATCAGAAGCAGGTGCAGAAGAACGCCAAAGTATTGGCTCAGGCATTGGTGGACCGTGGCTTTACCATCGTATCGGGCGGTACGGACAACCACTCCATGCTGGTAGATTTGCGCAGCAAGTATCCCGACCTGACCGGAAAGGTGGCAGAAAAAGCATTGGTATCTGCCGACATCACTGTCAACAAGAACATGGTGCCGTTTGACACCCGCTCTGCTTTCCAGACTTCAGGTATCCGTTTGGGTACTCCTGCCATCACTACCCGTGGTGCTAAGGAAGACCTGATGCTTGAGATTGCGGAAATGATCGAGACGGTTCTTTCCAACGTGGACAACGAAGAAGTGATAGCACAGGTTCGTGCACGCGTGAACGAAACGATGAAGAACTATCCTATCTTTGCATATTAAGATTGTAGGGGCGGACCCATGTGTCCGCCCGAATGCATCAACAACACAACTTCGAGATGTTTATCGGACAGCCCTTCAGTTCTGCTCCTACCGATGTCCCCAATATGATAAAAGAAGAATTTTCATTGAACCTTTTTTGTTTTTATTCATTAATTAATAATGCGAATCAGTAGTTGGCTCTCTGATTCCAATATTAAAAATAAACAA
>JAUNIV010000002.1 GCA_030523385.1 Bacteroidales bacterium
CATTTGTTTATTTTTAATATTGGAATCAGAGAGCCAACTACTGATTCGCATTACTAACATATCAGCAACATATAGAATGCTAAAACTCCGAATTTCATGTTATAGAATTGTCGGCTTTCATATCAATTTACATTTGCTGCTAATAAATTTAATCTCTATCTTTACAGCCGATTTTTCAGATCATCGCTATGAAACACACTATATTTTTCCTTTGCCTGTTTGCTTTGTTATTTGGAGGTAGCACAGCATCCCCGATTCCTAATCGGACATCGTCTCCTTTTGTTGGGAATTACACCTATCATTCATTCACCCATCTCTCTTTCCCTTTCAATGCCAATATTGTTTACTCTTTTTCTCAAGACGAGCAGGGGATGATGTGGCTGGGAACAAAGCGCGGCTTATTTTCTTACGACGGTTATTCATTACGCCGCCATGTTTCAGATGAATATGGAACAATTGACAATTCCATTCAGACCATAATACAGATGGAACAAAACATCCTCTGTCTGGGTACCGATGTCGGTTTATCATGGTTTGACACTGAGCATGAACAGTGCATCCCTTTGCCTGAATCCTTACGCCAGATTGGAGCTGTCCGCTCACTGGTCCTGTTTGCAGGCGAATTGTGGATTGGCAGTCGAGACAATGGCTTGTGGGCTTATCATCCGAAACACGGAACATTGCGTAAAGTCAATCTGCCCGACCGTACAGAAAGTATTATCTATGCTTTGCAGCCTGTTGGCGAAAAACTTTATATCGGCAGCTACGAAGGACTTAGCTGCTATGATAGCCGCACATGTGAACGAACAGACATCAAGCTGAATATTGAAGGGCGCGCCATCGTTCATTCGCTTTGTTGGGACGGGCAATCGCAAACTCTCTGGGTGGGTACCGAAGGAAATCTTTACCGTTATTTCCCAGCCGAGCAATGCCTGTTACCCTATCCATGGTTACAAGCCAAATCTTGCACGGCCCTTCAGATGGATGGTAGGGAGAACCTGTTGGTCGGTACAGAAAATGGCATTTACGTTTGTAATCGTTATCACACCGAACAGACTCCTGAACATATCACTCACAATGCCTATAACGAACAATCGTTACGCAACAATTTTGTATGGGCCATCTTTTGCGACCGCGATCACAACATGTGGCTGGGTACCGACCGAGGTGTCTCGATGGCACGTAATGCTGCCACTTCCGTGTTGTTCCGTCTGTCCGAATTTGTTCCAAGCAGCAACGGAAACTCCTTCTCTTGTGCACTTGTCGACTCGGAGGGAGGCTACTGGCTGGGCGGGGAAAACGGCTTAATGCATATTGACAATCGCAACAATATCTATTGGTTTAGTCAGGAAGACAAAGAACGCCCGTTGCGCCATAACTGCATCCGGCATATTTACGAAGATAAGGACCGTATCGTGTGGATTGCGACCGACGATGGCATTGCCCGCTACGACCGTCCGTCGGATCGTTTCGTATTCTACACACTGACCGACCACCGGGGCATCCTGAGTGCTAAATGGTCTTACACCATCTACGAGGACAACCTCGGCCGCCTTTGGATAGCGACCTTTCAGGGAGGATTGTTCATCGTAGAGAAGCAGCAACTGTTGGCATGGGACTCATCGAAACCTTTCCATGCGCTGAACAATGCCGACATACCCGAACTTCGTGCATTGGACAATACGATTTACCAGCTGGAGGCAGGCAACGATGGCCTCCTTTATGCCATTACACATCATGGGCTGGCACACATCCGTCCCGAAGCGATGCAGGCTTCCCTTTATCATTATTTCCCGGAACGGATGTTTTTCAACAATCACACCCTGTGGTACAACATAAGAGACACGCTTTTCTGTCTTGAAGCGGGTGCCACTCAACCGCAAACCTTCCCGCTTCCTGATGAGACAGGTCATATCTATGGATTTGGTTCTGATGGAAGTAATTCCCTTTACTTCTCTTCCACGGAGGGCATCTTCCGGATTGACCTCCAAACGAAAGAATGCAACAACCTTTATCCCTCTGACCGCTATTTTCGGGCTTTTTTATCAGACTCTTCCCATGGATTAATGTTGTGGGGCGGTGAAGATTGCCTGCTCTGTCTACCTGCTAACTCCAGAGAACAATTGGTCATGCGCCCTCTTTTTGTGACTTCGATCAGTTCCGGTGGCCGTACATTGCCGATTACCGATTTTCCTTCCAATCGTGTCTCCCGCTTCTGCAGCGAGGTATGCCTGCCGAAATCAGGCGAACTGAACCTACAGCTTTCTTCCTTCTCCTATACACCCGATGAAGAGCGTTACTACTATCGTTTGAACCGTCACTCTTCCTGGCAAGCCTTGCCGCAGGGCGAGAATCGCCTCAGTTTCGCCGGATTGGCAGGAAGAACTTATAAACTGGAGCTAGCCGCAGCCAATCCAGTTCTACAGCCGGATGTGCCTGTCAGCAGTTATATAATCCGAGTGCCTTATCCGTGGTATGCCTCATGGTGGGCTTTCTTGCTCTACGCAATATTGCTGATTGGAGCAGCGGGAGTAATGATATGGCAGGTGCATCTGCAAGGACAGCGCAAGTATGTCCGAAAAGAACGGGAGAAATTATTAGAATTATCAAATCTGAAGATGGATTTCTTCGTCAATATCTCCCACGAATTAAAGACACCGCTTAGCCTGATTATCGCCCCGCTCAGCAAATTGATATCCGAGACACACAGCCAACAGTTGCGTGAATCGCTATCTTCCATCTACAACAATTCAATGCGTCTGAATTCACTGATAGGCAAAATCTTGGATTTTAAACACATGGAACATGACAGTGAGAATTTGCTGATACGTTCACACGTAGAGCTATGCTCGCTGTTAAAAAACGATCTCCAAACATTCGAAAGCACTTTGCGTGAAAAAGGCATTCGATTAGACTACAGCTCCTACACCGATACCCTTTGGCTCAATTTGGACAAGTTGAAAATAGAATCATGCCTTTTCAATCTCATATCTAACGCCATCAAGTATGTGCCTGCCGAAAATGGGCATATTGAAGTGTCACTGCACAAAGAAGGCGAAATGGCTGTCATTACAGTAGCAGATAACGGCAAGGGAATCAATGAGCAGGAGTTGCCTTTTATCTTTATCCGCTTTTTCCAAGGCAAAAAGCAAAAAGATCATCCCGAAGGAAGTGGTATCGGATTATATTTAGTGAAAAAATTTATCGAATTACATGGTGGAAGTGTAGAAGTGAAGAATCGCCAAGGACTGGTCGTTAGACTTTTGTTGCCGCTGAGTGGCGAGAACCTGTTGCCTACGGTGACCTCAATGAATCCGGAGGAAGAAAAGTCTCAGCCAGAAGAAAAATCCAGGAAGTCATTGTTGATCATCGATGACAATCGAGAGTTAGTGGCTTTTCTGGTAGGAACTCTTTCTGAAGACTATCGCTGTCGCCAAGCATACGACGGACGTGAAGGACTGATGGCGGTGGAAGAAGAGTTGCCCGACTTGGTGATTGTCGATCAGATGATGCCCGTCATGGACGGACTGGAGTTCTGTCGTGCTATTCGTCGGAACCGACATACGGCTGATATTCCACTGATTATGCTGACCGCAAAAGATGACATGCAGACCGAACTGGCCAGTATACGCATGGGGGTGGACGCGTTCCTGTCCAAGCCTTTCGATCTGAAGAAGTTGCTTTTGCGCATCGCCCAACTCCTGCAGCGACGCGTCTCGATGGAGCAGAGCCTACGCATCGAAGCACTGTCGCAACCCGACTTCCGCCTGGACGATACTCGTGGTACACCCGATGAAGAGCTGATGAAGCGAATTACCAAAGTGATGGAAGAGAACATGGAACACGAGAATTTCACAGTGGCCGACCTTGCCTCACTGGTGGGCGTAGATCAGAAACAACTTTATCGCAAGCTGAAACAACTGACCGGACAGACCCCGGTCAGCTATATGCGTAAGTTACGTATGAAGAAAGCCACCCTGTTGTTGGAACAACAGAAGTTCACTGTTTCGGAAGTGATGTATCTGGTAGGCTACACCAACGCTTCTCATTTTTCGAAATGTTTTTCGACCGAATATGGACAAACCCCCAAGCAATATATGGAAAAAAGAGGAGGAACATCTTGAGATATAAACACTTGTCCGTTTTACAATACCTTTTGTCCATTTTGCGTTAGGGTGGAGAATTGTTTTCGTCGTAATATTGCAGCAAAATTTTTAAACACAACAATTTACGTATGAAAAACATTTTTCCAATGAAAAGGTTAAAGACCTTGATGGGTTATATCCCCATTCTTCTTTGTGCGCTATGGGTCACATCGGCCTGGGCGCAGAGTAGCAATATCCAAGTGACGGGTGTAGTGTACGACAGTAAGGGCGAGACAATCATCGGCGCCAACGTGCTGGAAAAAGGTACTACTAACGGAACCATTACCGGGATTGACGGTGATTTCCACCTGACAGTCTCTGCCGATGCCACGCTGATAGTCTCTTTTATCGGCTATAAGACCACGGAAGTGCCCGTAAGTGGACAACCAAAGATAAAGATCGTCTTAAAAGAAGACAATGAGATGTTGGAAGAGGTTGTTGTTGTGGGCTACGGTGTGCAGAAGAAGGCCAATCTGACTGGTTCGGTAGCCGCTGTCAGTAGCAAAGAACTGGAAAATATTCCTGCTGCCAATGCCACAAACCTCTTGCAAGGCCGATTGCCGGGTGTAACCCTTACCAGCAATGGCGGACAAGCAGGACAAGATACGCCGGAAATCCGCATCCGTGGTATCGGTACCCTTTCTGACAATAACGATCCGATGGTGTTGATTGATGGTGTGGAGGCTTCTGTATCCCAGATTGCCCAAATCGCAGCAGCGGACATTGACAATATATCCGTACTGAAGGATGCTGCTTCAGCTGCCATCTACGGTGTACGTGCTGCCAATGGCGTAATTCTGATCACGACCAAGCGTGGCGGCGAAATGAAACCTACAATCAACTACTCGGGTAGTTATACAATCCAAAAGGCCAGCATCTTGCCCAATTATGTGAATTCTTACGAATGGGCAAAGATGTACAATGAAAGCAATGGCCGAGAAATGTACACGGCCGACATGCTGAAAAAGTTACAGGATGGAAGTGACCCGGATCACTTTGCCAATACCGACTGGGCAGATGCTCTTTTCCGCACAGCACCCATGACGCAACACAATCTCTCTATCAGCGGTGGAAGCAAGGATATACATTACATGATTTCAGCCGGTTACCTGAACCAAGAGGGTATTATGGAAAAGACCGGTTACGAACGCTTCAACTTCCGTTCCAACGTAGATGCCAAGTTGGGCATTTTCAAATTGGGCATGAACCTTTCCGGTTCAAAAGAGAACAAGAAAGCCCCTGCCTGCGATATCACCAGCGATAATGGGCTGATGCGCACGTTGACTTGGTTTACACGTCCTACCGTCCCCGTACAATATAGCAACGGCGAGTATGGGCAAGTGGATGGTTCTTCCATCAGCTACACCGTGTTCAAAAATCCCTTGCAAATGATCAATCAAGGTAAGAAGAAAGATACGAGCTACCGCTTCGATGGGCAAGTCTTTGCCGAACTTGATCTGTGGAAAGGGCTGAAATTCCGCAGTAGTCTGGCGTATAAGTTCTATATGAACGACATTTCCACATACGGAGCAGGCACAGCCAAGTATGATGCTGAAGGCAACCTGCTCTATAAAGATAGTAATAACAGCCTGAGCGAATATCACTGGATTTCGCAAAGCTATACCAACGAGAATATCTTGACCTACAACACAAAAATCAACAGCCACGAACTGAACATTCTCTTAGGCCACTCCGTGCAGGAATATCACGAGAAGAGTACCACCGCCTATAAGGAAGGTTTTGCCACGGACAATCTCTATGAACTGGATGCCGCTACTAAAAACGACAATGCAGGCGGTCGTGCAGCCGAATATGCCTTGCAATCTTTCTTCGGTCGCATCAGCTATAACTACGACGGTCGTTACCTGTTCGAGTTTAATGTCCGTCACGATGGTTCCTCACGTATGCCCAAGAGCCATCGCTACGCAACCTTCCCCTCTCTTTCGGCAGGATGGATACTGACTAACGAGTCTTTCATGCAGGACGTGGAACCATTAAGTTACCTGAAGTTACGTGCCAGTTGGGGTAAATTAGGCAATCAGGAAATCGGTAACTATGCCTATACACCGACCATGGCGGCCAGCTATAACTACTATTTTGGTAGCGAGAAAGTGATTGGTATGGCTGAAAACATCGTGGCAAACGATGACATCCGCTGGGAGACGACTACCATTACGGACATCGGTTTTGATGCTGCTTTCTGGCGTAACCGAATCAACGTGACGTTCGACTGGTTCAACAAGATCACCTCGGATATCCTGCTGCAGCTCTCCATGCCGACCACCTTCCTCGGTACGTTGGGTGCTCCTTATCAGAATGCGGGCAAGGTGCGTAACCGTGGTTGGGAATTGGCTGCAAACTACAACGACCACAAAAACGACTGGAGCTGGCAAGCAGGATTTAGTCTGTCGGGCGTAAAGAATGAGATTATTGACAACAAAGGTATTGACACCTACAACGGACAAACCATCAACCGCGAAGGCAACCCTATCGGCTCCTACTACGGCTTGAAGGCGATAGGTATCTATCGCACCGAATCTGATTTGAACTACACGAACAGCAACGGCAAGGTAGTTACAATCAATGGACTGGCTCCTTCGCTGGGCGACATCATGTATGAAGATTTCAACAACGACGGTAATATTGACGCCAACGATCGCCAAATCATCGGTAATCCATTCCCAGATTTGACTTACTCCATCAACTTGGGAGTTAGTTGGAAGAATTTCGACCTTACCGCTTTTTGGCAAGGTGTGAGTGGAATTTACCGCTACAACTGGGAACAGACAACTATCTCAAACGGCGGGAACATGACCAGCCGCTGGCTGGATCGCTGGAGTGCAGACAATGTGGACGGCAGTATGCCTCGTTTGGGTAACGAATACAATGCTACCTATTCTTCCTTCTGGCTTGATAAAGCAGACTATCTGCGCCTGAAGAATCTGGAATTAGGCTATACCTTCAATGAAGGAATCCTACGCCGCTTTGGTATCGGAAACCTACGCATCTACCTGCAAGCCACTAACCTGTTGACCATTACTTCGCTGGACAACTATGATCCGGAGAAGAGCAGCGGTGATACACGTGGTGATGTGCACCCCAATACCCAATCATTCTCATTTGGCATAAATGTTAAATTCTAAATACAGAAAAAGAACAATGAAGACACTACATTATTATATAGGACTGGCTGTATCTGTCGGTACACTGGTATGTACAGGATGCTCGGACGATTTCCTGCAAAGAGATTCACTGACTGCCGTTTCTACTTCCACTTTTTGGCAAACGGAAACGGATGCGTTGAACGGACTGGCTGCTTGCTATGATGGTTTGCAAAACCACTATATTTATGGTGGTGGCCCGTGGGAGTGTGGCCCACTGAATATGGATTGCATGACCGACAATGGCGGCCACTTCAACTGGAGTGGCTGGATGGCGGGATACGACATAGCCAACGGCATACACAACAGTTCTTCTTGGCTGGTCAGCGACTATTGGAAGTCTCGTTATGAAGTTATCAAGCGCTGCAACACACTGATCGGAAACATCGAAAGGGTAGATATGGATGCTGCTACCGTAGCTCTTTACAAGGCAGAAGCTGTTGTGCTCCGTTCGCTGATGTACACAGACCTGACAATGACTTATAATGATGTCCCTTACCTGACCGAAGTACAGAGTCTGGCAAATGCCGAAGTTCCCAAGACCGAACGTGCTTCTATCGTGGCTTCCGTCATGGCTGACCTGAAGAGTGCCGCAGAAAGTTTGCCTGTGATTCCTTCTGCCCGTGGAAGGGTGACGAAAGGAACCGCATTGGCTGCTTTAGGACGCTTGGCTCTCTACAATGAGCTTTGGGACGAGGCAATCAACGCTTATAAACAGGTGATGCAACTGGGCTGCTACTCGCTTTATCCCGATTACACGACACTCTTTACCGAGGCCAACGAAGGTTGTGACGAAATTATCTTTGCCGTCCGTTACGAAGGTCCCGGCATGGAAGAGGGTAGCACTATTGGTGCTCACTGGGATACGCCGCTGGAGGCTATGAACGGCACTGTCGACCTGGCAGATGCTTTCTATCAGCTTGATGGAAGGCCTACCGCAGACAAGACCGTATGTGCTCATAATGCTGATGGTTCGGCAGACCTTTGGACACTCAACACAGCCCGTTATGAGAATCGTGATCCGCGTTTGTATTCCACCCTCTTTGTCCCCGGGATGTCATGGAATAGTAAAGACGTTTATTACGGCGGTGCTGCTGCCTCTTATTCCACAATCTATGTAATGAAGTATTTCAATCCCGCTCTCAACTCAAGTACTTCATGGGATGATGGACAAGACTTCTACGTATTCCGCTACGCCGAAGTATTACTCTCATTGGCCGAAGCTTATACGGAAAAAGGAGACAACCTCTCCGAAGCCGTCCGTCTGGTCAATGAAGTACGTGCCCGTGCCGGTATGCCTTCTGTGGAAAGTGTAGAGGGCAGTGGACTGTCGCAAGCCGATCTGCGTGAGGTAGTACGTCACGAACGTCGTGTGGAACTTGCCTTTGAAGGTTTGCGCCTTTTTGACCTTTACCGCTGGAAACTTTTAAAAGATGCCGTAGATAGAATCAACGAAGAGGCCACCACCTATAACTTCTGGTATGAATACCGCAATTATCGGGGAGAACAAGAATATACATGGCCTATCCCACAAACCGAAATAGATTGTAACTCACAATTAGAGCAACATAGCTTATGGAAATAGGTATTAGATAATTATAAGAGCCTGATTAATGAGGCTGATTAAAGATTTAAATCAGCCTCATTATCTTAGTATCACACATATAATTCAAATAAAGCGATGTACTTACTTTTATCATGGATTTTCCCTCTGTTTTGTTGTTGCAACGAATGGAATGGGCTAAATACTTCTCAACAAACAGATGCAAATCTGCAAACATTGGCAGATACCTTAAAGACATCCGGCAATCCGGCTGATTATTATCCCACTCCTAAAGAAGAAACGGCTACTGCCTATGACGGTTATACACTGGTATGGGCGGACGAGTTCAACATTGATGGTAAACCGAGTGAAGAATGGAGTTATGAAACCGGATTCGTACGGAATGAAGAATTACAATGGTATCAGGCAGCAAATGCAAGCGTAGAGAATGGTTGCCTGCTTATTGAAGGAAGAAAAGAAAACGTTGTCAATCCTTCCTATGCCCCTGACAATAACAATTGGAATACAAACCGGTCGTCTGCCGCCTATACATCAAGCTGCCTGACCACACAAAACAGCCATACTTTCATGTACGGACGTTTTGAGATACGTGCCAAAATACCTGTTACACAAGGTGCATGGCCTGCCATCTGGCTGCTGGGCAATATGTGGGAATGGCCAATGAATGGAGAAATTGACATTATGGAATATTATCTCAAAAATGGAGTTCCCTCCATTCTGGCAAATGCCTGCTGGAGTTCCGACAAGTTGTGGACTGCCGTATGGAACGAATCTGTCACTCCATTTAGCCACTTCTTGGCTAAAGATGCAGATTGGGCAGATAAATTCCACGTATGGAGAATGGATTGGGACAAAAATTTTATACGAATATATTTAGACGATGAGCTCTTAAATGAAATTGATTTGGCTACTACATTTAATCAAGGATATGATAACAACTACGAAAATCCGTTCAATACCCGACAAGAAGGCTTCGGACACTATTTACTACTCAATCTTGCTATCGGGAGCAACGGAGGAATTCCTGATGACTATGCCTTTCCACTTCAGTACAGAGTGGACTATGTAAGAGTTTATCAACGTACTAATCAAATAACCAATTAAAACAAAAACAATTATGACACTACGAATTAATTTATTGACATTGCTCGTTTGTTGCATGAACTTATTTGCTTTCTCAACCCTGCATGCACAACAACAATCCTTCTTTCCCGGAAAGGTCTGGAATGATACAGATGGTAACCCGATCAATGCTCATGGGGGTGGAATACTATATCATGAAGGTACTTATTATTGGTATGGTGAATATAAAAAAGGTGAAACAGTCCTGCCCGAATGGGCTACTTGGGAATGTTATCGCACGGAGGTTACGGGCGTCAGTTGCTATTCTTCCAAAGACTTGCTGAACTGGAAGTTTGAAGGTATTGTTCTGCCGGCTGTCGAAAATGATCCGTCACACGACTTGCATCCATCTAAAGTCGTAGAACGTCCAAAAGTTATTTATAACGCACGAACCGGAAAGTTTGTCATGTGGATGCACATCGACTCTGCTGATTACACAAAGGCATGTGCCGGAGTAGCTATCTCTGATTCTCCTACAGGCGTTTTTCATTACATCCATAGTTTCCGGCCCAATAATGGCATGAGCCGGGATCAAACGGTTTTTGTAGATGACGATGGGAAGGCATATCATTTTAGCTCTTCGGAAGAGAATGCCACGCTACATATATGTCTGCTGTCTGATGATTACCTTACTCCCACACAACAGTTCACGCGCAATTTCATAGAGAAATCCCGAGAAGCTCCTGCCGTATTTAAACATGACGGAAAGTATTATCTCATTTCATCCGGATGTTCGGGATGGGATCCCAACCAAGCAGAGATTGCCGTTGCAGATTCGGTTTTGGGTGAATGGAAGGTAATAGGAAATCCCTGTACGGGATTGAACGCAGACAAGACATTTTATGCACAAAGCACCTATGTGGTACAAGTAGCAGGAAAAGAAAACGCCTTTATTGCTATGTTTGACAAGTGGAACAAGACAGACTTGAAGGATTCACGCTACATCTGGTTACCTATTATCATAAAAGAGAATAGCATTTCAATTCCATGGCACGAATCATGGGATATGGATGTGTTCAAAGACTAACCCCACCACAAGTAAGTTTATCCATCAAGTCATTTAGCCTAAACAGTCATTATTTGTTTATTTGCATTCACCGTTCAGCGACCGCTGAACGGTGTAAGAAGATAACTTCAGAGGCGAATGAAGATAACTAAATCGACCGTTTAGCGGTCGCTGAACGGTGAATGCACTCCATAGAACCCGGTAGGACATCAATAATCATGACAATAGTATAGTATGGCAAGAATTGCCAACTATACTATTCTGCCAACGAATCATTATACATATTTGTATTCACTTTTCCAAGTTTGCATAAATCTTCCGTTGCTTTTTGCGTTAGCTTCATCGGCAAGACGAGAAATAGATTCTCCATATTTTGACCACACAAAAAATATTTTTAAGGCAACAAATCGGATTTTTAAAGGTGTCAAAATTCCCACTCCATACTATCGAATCATTGCTTCGTTCAGACAAGCAGAAGAGAGCCTCATCTTACAGTCAGTGAAGTTTTTTCATCAGAAGGTTGCCAATCCTAATTATATTGCCTAACTTTGTAACCTATTATTATAATAATAAAACCTCAAGATATATGAAAACACCTCTTTCTACAATGCTTGTTTGTGCAGCATTCCTCGGTGCCTGTGTGTCCGGACAACCGACACAATCCGACACCGATTATACCGCACTGGTAAACCCACTTATAGGAACAGACTTCACGGGAAATACTTACCCGGGGGCACAGGCTCCCTTCGGCATGGTGCAGCTTAGCCCCGATAACGGACTTCCCGGATGGGACCGTATCTCAGGGTATTTCTATCCCGACAGCACCATCGCAGGCTTCAGCCACACACACCTTTCGGGAACTGGTGCAGGAGATTTGTATGACATTTCCTTCATGCCCGTTACCCTGCCTTACAACGAAGCAGAACAACCGTTGGGCATACACTCCAAGTTCTCGCATGCGGACGAAGAGGCATCGGCTGGTTACTATCGCGTATTGCTGAAAGACTATAATATCAACGTGGAACTGACTGCCACCGAACGGTGTGGCATACAGCGTTACACCTTCCCCAAAGGAGAATCTGTGGTATTCCTCAATCTGAAGAAAGCCATGAATTGGGACTTCACTTGCGACTCACACATTGAGGTGGTAGACTCCTGCACCATTCAAGGCTACCGCTTCTCGGAAGGCTGGGCACGCGACCAGCATGTGTATTTCCGCACTCGCTTCTCACGGCCTTTTGCCTCGGTAGAGATGGATACCACTGCCACTACATTGAAGGGAAAACGCATCGGTACGGCATACATTGCACGCTTTAATTTCGATAATGCTGAAGGCGAACAACTGGTGCTCACCACTGCCCTGTCGGGCACAAGCATGGAAGGTGCGGCACGCAACATGGCTGCCGAAGCACCGCATAACGACTTCGACAAATACCTGGCCGAAGCGAAAGACAACTGGAACCGCCAATTAGGCAAGATAGAAGTCACAGGAGGAGACAAAGACGACCAAGTGAACTTCTATACAGCACTTTACCATAGCATGATTGCTCCCACCATTTACAGCGACGTGGACGGTGCCTATTACGGACCAGACAAGCAGGTGCATCGGGCTGATGGTTGGGTAAACTATGGCACCTTCTCATTGTGGGATACGTTCCGCGCCGCCCATCCGCTCTTCACCTATACGGAACCTGAGCGTGTGAACGACATGGTGAAATCCTTCATCGCTTTCTACGAACAGAACGGACGTCTTCCGGTATGGAACTTTTGGGGAAGCGAAACGGATATGATGATTGGCTATCATGCCGTGCCCGTCATTGTGGATGCCTACCTGAAAGGCATAGGCAACTTTGATGCGGAAAAGGCATTGGAGGCTTGCGTGAAGACTGCCAACATAGACGAATACCGCGGCATCGGGCTGTACAAGAAGATGGGGTACGTGCCCTACAACGTGACGGATGAATACAATGCCGAAAACTGGTCACTCTCGCGCACATTGGAGTATGCTTACGACGATTATTGCATCGCTGAAATGGCACAGAAAATGGGTAAGACACAGCTTGCCGACGAGTTCCGCAAGCGTTCGCAGAACTATCGGAACGTATTTAATCCGGCTACGGGATTCATGCAACCCTTAGACGATAAGGGAGTATTCCAGCCTAACTTCAGTCCGGATGATTACACGCCACACATCTGCGAAAGTAACGGATGGCATTACTTCTGGTCCGTGCAACACGACATTGCAGGCCTGATTTCACTGACAGGCGGGAAAGACCGGTTCAGCGAGAAGCTGGATAGTATGTTTACTTACATTCCTGCCAGCAACGAAGACCTGCCGCTCTTCAGCACCGGCATGATAGGACAATATGCACACGGCAATGAGCCGAGCCACCATGTGATTTATTTATATAATAAGGTAAGACAACCGTGGAAGGCACAGAAGTATGCGGCACAGGTGATGCACGAACTTTACTTCAACGCTCCTGCCGGTCTGTGTGGCAACGAGGATTGTGGTCAGATGTCGGCATGGTTCGTATTCAGTGCCATGGGCTTCTATCCGGTCAATCCGATAGCCGGAGAATACGAGATCGGCACACCGCTCTTCCCCGAAATGCGCTTGCATCTGGATAACGGAAAGACTTTCACGGTACTTGCCCACGGAGTGAGCCGGGAAAACATCTACATCCAGTCGGTGAAAGTGAATGGCAAGCCATACGACAAGAGTTACATTACCCATGCGCAAATTATGGACGGAGCTACCGTAGAGTTTGAGATGGGTGCCCAACCGGGAGAAATCTGGTATTAACCTAATTACTATAATATGTCACAACGAATAAAAACTGATTTATTGGCAGCCGCCGTACTCTGTTTAGGCATGATAGGTACGACGGGCTGCACACAGTCTGCGGAATCTGCCACCGACTATACCGTTTACGTCAATCCTTTCATTGGTACAGGCGGCCACGGACACACACATCCCGGAGCCATGGTACCTCATGGTATGATACAACCGGGACCCGACACGCGCATCCACGGATGGGATGCCTGCTCAGGATATTATTATGAGGACACTTCCATCAACGGCTTTGCCCACACAAGGTTGAGCGGTACAGGGTGCGCCGACTTCGGCGATTTCTTGCTGATGCCTACCGTAGGCGAACAGCAGACAGAATATGTGGGCGAAAAGGAAGACAAAAACCAATGTGCCTACGCTTCCCCCTTCTCGCACGAACGGGAACATGCCGAACCGGGATATTACTCCGTATTCTTAGACCGCTACGGCGTACAAGCAGAACTGACAGCCACCGAGCGCACGGCATTGCACCGCTATACCTTCCCTGCCAGTGAACAGTCCGGCTTCATTTTGGATTTGGACTATGCCATCCAGGAGCAGACCAACCAACGCATGGAAGTGGAAGTGCTGAACGAAACCACCCTGCGTGCCTACAAGCGCAATGTATGGTGGGCATACCGGCAAGACATTTATTTCTATGCCGAATTCTCCAAACCTTTCACCTACGAGGTAGTGAGAGACACCGTGCAGGCAGGGACGAAAGAAGAACCACGCTGCAAGGTGTTGCTCCATTTTGCTACCACCGAAGGCGAACAGGTGATGGTGAAAGCTGCTGTTTCATCGGTAGATTATGACGGAGCAGAGAAGAACCTGAAGGCCGAAATGCCTGCATGGGACTTTGAAGGAACCCGCACGGCCGCCAAGCAGAAATGGAACGACTGCCTGAAGAAGATAGACATCCAGACTCCGGATGCCGACCAGCGTACCATTTTCTACACGGCACTCTATCATGCCAATTTCAGTCCGAACCTGTTTACGGACGTAGATGGACGTTACTTAGGCATGGACCTTCAAGTACACCAAGGCGATGTAAACGACCCTGTATATACCATCTTCTCGTTGTGGGATACATTCCGCGCCTTGCATCCATTGGTAAGCATCATCGCGCCGGAACAGAACGAAGCCTATATCCGTTCGCTCCTCAAGAAAGGCGAAGAGGGTGGACTGGTGCCCAAATGGGACTGCGTAGCCAACTACACCGGCTGTATGATAGGCTACCACGTTGCTTCATTAGTGGCAGACACTTATGCCAAAGGCTATCGCAACTTCGATGTGGAAGCTGCCTACAAAGCCTGCCTGCGCGTGGCTGAATATGACACCACAGGCATTGCTCCCGTAGTGCCCAAGTGGCTCTATCCCTACATCATGCCCGTGGCACGCTACTACAAGAATGAGTTGGGCTACGTGCCGTGCGACAAAGACAACGAAGCTGTGGCAAAAGCATTGGAATATGCTTACGATGACTGGTGTATCTCCGTGCTTGCCGAAGCATTGGGCGACGAGGCAAATGCAGCCAAGTATCGTCGCTTTGCCAAGGGATATGAGAACTATTTCGACCCCTCTACCCGTTTCATGCGCGGTAAGGACAGCAAAGGACAATGGCGCACGCCGTTCGACCCGCGCCGCTCCAACCACCGTGCCGATGACTATTGCGAAGGCAATGCCTACCAATGGAGCTGGTTCGTGCCGCATGATGTAGAAGGACTGGTAAGCCTGTTGGGTGGTGAAGAAGGATTCGTAGGCAAACTCGACTCGCTGTTCTCTGCTCCGTCCGAAATGACAGGCGAAGAAGTCTCTGCCGACATATCCGGCTTGATAGGCCAATATGCCCACGGCAACGAACCAAGCCACCATGTCACTCACCTGTATAACTATGTGAACCGTCCTTGGAAGACACAAGAGCTCGTGGATAGTGTATTGTGGAACCAATACTTCAATGCTCCCGAAGGATTGTCGGGCAATGAGGACTGCGGACAGATGTCGGCATGGTACATACTGAACGCTATGGGATTCTATCAGGTATGTCCGGGCAAACCGGTTTACTCCATCGGTCGTCCCATCTTCGAGGAAGCGGTAATCAACCTGCCGGGCGGAAAGACCTTTGCCATCCGTACGCACAACAACTCGAAGGCAAACAAGTACATTGAGTCGGTGACACTGAACGGACAGCCTTTGGAGACTCCGTTCTTCACACACGAGGCGCTTACGGCCGGCGGAGTGATGGAAATCACCATGACCGACCAACCTACGCAGTGGGGAGTGTCTCATTGATTTTGTAAATTACTAACTAATACCTATTATATTATATGAAAAAACTATTCCTATCCGTATTCGCCTTGTGCTGCACCCTGTTCGTGCAAGCCAAGGATTATGCGGACTACGTAAGTCCTCTCGTAGGTACGCAGTCCACCTTCGAACTATCGACAGGTAACACCTATCCCGCCATTGCCATGCCGTGGGGCATGAACTTCTGGACACCGCAGACCGGACGTATGGGCGATGGCTGGCAGTATGTCTATACAGCCAACAAAATACGCGGATTCAAGCAGACTCACCAACCCAGCCCGTGGATTAACGATTACGGACAGTTCAGCATCATGCCTGTGACCGGCAAGCCTGAATGCGACGAGAACAAACGTGCCAGTTGGTTCTCACACAAAGGCGAAGAAGCACGTCCTTATTATTATAAGGTATATCTGGCAGAACACGATGTAGTGACAGAGATTGCCCCGACCGAACGTGCGGCCATGTTCCGTTTCACTTTCCCCGAAAATGATTCATACGTCGTAATAGACGCTTTCGACCGCAATTCGCACATACAGGTCATCCCCGGCGAGAACAAGATTATCGGATATACCACCCGCAACAGCGGCGGTGTGCCTCAGAACTTCAAGAACTACTTTGTTGTAGTGTTCGACAAGCCTTTTACTTACACTGCCACTTTCAGCAACGATGTACAGCCCGAGAAGCCGGATGGCAGCGTGCCCGTCACACTGAAAGAAGGTCAGTTGGAACAGACTAACTTCCACACCGGTGCCGTTATCGGCTTCAAGACCCGTAAGGGTGAAATCGTTCATGCCCGTGTAGCTTCTTCTTTCATCAGCCCTGAGCAGGCCGAACTGAACCTGAAAGAATTGGGCAACGACAGTTTCGATGCATTGGCACAGAAAGGCAAGGAAGCCTGGAACAACGTATTGGGCAAGCTGGAAGTAGAAGGCGGCACATTGGATCAGTATCGCACATTCTATTCTTGCCTCTATCGTTCGCTGCTTTTCCCCCGCAAATTCTACGAAATAGATGCCAACGGACAAGTGGTGCACTACAGTCCTTACAACGGTGAAGTATTGCCGGGCTACATGTACACTGACACCGGTTTCTGGGATACATTCCGTTGCCTCTTCCCTTTCCTCAACCTGATGTATCCATCGGTCAACAGGGAAATACAGGAAGGACTGATCAATACTTATAAGGAAAGCGGCTTCTTCCCCGAATGGGCAAGTCCCGGACACCGCGGTTGCATGGTGGGTAATAACTCTGCCTCCATTCTAGTAGATGCATACATGAAGGGCGTGCGTGTGGATGATTTGGAAACATTGTATGCCGGACTGATTCACGGCACACAGAATGTGCATCCCGAAGTATCTTCCACCGGAAGACTGGGACATGAATATTATAATAAGTTGGGCTACGTGCCGTGTGACGTGAAAATCAATGAGAATGCAGCCCGCACCTTGGAATATTGCTACGATGACTGGTGCATCCTGCAATTAGCCAAAGAGCTGAAACGCCCGAAGAAGGAAATCAAGGAACTGGAAAAGCGTGCCATGAACTATCGCAACCTGTTTGATACCGAAAGCAAGCTGATGCGAGGCAGACAGCAGGACGGCAACTTCGCTCCTAAGTTCTCTCCGCTGAAGTGGGGTGGCGACTTTACCGAAGGCAACAGCTGGCACTACTCCTGGTCTGTATTCCACGACCCGCAAGGCCTCATCGACCTAATGGGTGGCAAGGACATGTTCGTACAGATGCTCGACTCCGTATTCTCTGTTCCGCCCTTGTTTGACGACAGTTACTATGGCCAGGTGATTCACGAAATACGCGAAATGACGGTAATGAACATGGGTAATTATGCTCACGGCAACCAACCTATCCAGCACATGATATACATGTACGACTATGCCGGACAGCCCTGGAAGGCACAATACTGGCTGCGCGAAGTAATGAACCGTATGTACACCGACCGCCCCGACGGCTATTGCGGTGACGAAGACAACGGACAGACTTCTGCCTGGTATGTATTCTCGGCACTCGGTTTCTATCCCGTATGCCCGGGTACAGACGAGTACATCCTCGGTGCTCCCTTGTTCCAGAAAGCCACCTTACACTTCGAGAATGGAAAGAACCTTGTCATCAATGCTCCTGATAACAGCGACGCCAACCGCTATGTGGATCGCATGACTGTAAACGGACAGGAATATACCAAGAACTATCTGCGCCATGCCGATATGCTGCAAGGCGGAACCATCGACTTCAAGATGACCGACCGTCCTAACCGGCAGCGGGGTACGCAAGAAGCCGACCTGCCCTACTCTTTCTCTAAGGAAGTGGTGAAAAAATAATATGCTTTTATTATAGCAATGCATCCGATGACGGGACTGTGTCAAAGCAATAGCCTATTGACACAGTCCCGTATCTTTTTGATTCCGGAAAGCCCCCATTTTTTAGACTTTAACATAATCGGTCAGATTTACTATAAATATTGCCCGATTTGTATCCCTTTTCCCTGCAATATTTTATTTATATTTGCACAAAACCAATAATATAATAGCATGAAGAAACAACTATTGAGCGGTCTGCTTACCGTTTTTGCCTTAACGGCAGGTGCACAGACTTTCCAAGAATGGCGCAATCCCGAAGTTAATGCGGTGAACCGTGCGCCTATGCACACCAATTATTTTGCCTTCGAGAATGCCGATGCCGCCAAGAAGGCTGTCAAAGAACAATCTGCCAACTACATGACACTGAACGGCACGTGGAAGTTCAATTGGGTAAAGGATGCCGATGCACGTCCCACTGACTTCTGGAAGACAGGTTTCAACGACAAAGGATGGGATGACCTGCAAGTGCCTGCCGTATGGGAACTGAACGGATATGGAGATCCCATCTATGTCAATGTAGGCTATGCCTGGCGCAACCAGTTCAAGAACAATCCGCCCGAAGTGCCTACGGAAAACAACCACGTGGGCTCTTACCGTCGGGAGATTGTGGTTCCCGCTTCATGGAGCGGCAAAGACATCATCGCCCACTTCGGATCCGTCACTTCCAACATGTATCTGTGGGTGAACGGCCGTTATGTAGGCTATAGCGAAGACAGCAAGCTGGAAGCCGAATTCGATCTCACTCCATACCTGAAGCCGGGACAGAAGAACCTGATAGCTTTCCAAGTGTTCCGCTGGTGCGACGGCAGTTACTTAGAGGACCAAGACTTTTTCCGTTACAGCGGCGTAGGACGTGACTGCTACCTGTATGCCCGCAACAAGAAGCGTATCCAAGACATCCGCATCACTCCCGATTTGGATGCCGAATACCGCAACGGAAGCCTTGCCATCAATCTTGATTTGAAAGGCAGCGGCAAGGTAGATTTGGAACTGACCGATGCCAAAGGCAACCAAGTGGCCACCGCAACGGCCAACAAGTCGGGTCTCGTAACTATGAACGTGGAGAATCCTCAGAAATGGAGCGCAGAGACACCTTATTTATATACACTGAAAGCTACCATGCAGGGAAGCAATGAAGTGATTCCCGTGAAAGTGGGATTCCGCAAGATAGAACTGAAAGGCGACCAGATTCTGGTAAACGGCAAGGCTATCCTGTTCAAGGGAGCCGACCGCCACGAAATGGATCCCGATGGTGGCTACGTGGTTTCACGCGAAAGAATGCTGCAAGACATACAGATTATGAAGCAGTTCAACATCAACGGTGTGCGTACCTGCCACTATCCGGATGCCAACCTGTGGTATGACCTGTGCGACCAATACGGTATCTACGTCGTAGCCGAAGCCAATGTAGAATCACACGGAATGGGTTACAAGGAAAAGACATTGGCCAAGAACCCGCAATACAAACTGGCTCACATGGAACGCAACCAGCGCAATGTGCAACGCGGTTTCAACCATCCCAGCATCATCTTCTGGTCATTGGGTAACGAAGCAGGCGACGGTCCTAACTTCGAGCAGTGCTACGAATGGATTAAGAAAGAAGACCCCAGCCGCGCCTGCCAGTACGAACAAGCTCGCCAGAATGCACATACCGACATCTTCTGCCCCATGTACTACGACTACGATGGCATGGAGAAGTACGGACAGCGCACCGATGCCACCAAGCCGCTCATCCAGTGTGAATATGCCCACGCCATGGGTAACTCACAGGGAGGTTTCAAGGAATATTGGGACTTGATACGCAAATACCCCAACCTTCAGGGCGGATTCATTTGGGACTTCGTTGACCAGTCTTGCCGCTGGACAGGAAAAGACGGAGTGGAAATCTATGCTTACGGTGGCGACTTCAACCGCTTCGATGCTACCGACAACAACTTCTGCGACAACGGCCTGATAAGTCCCGACCGCGTTCCCAACCCGCACATGTATGAAGTGGGCTATTACTATCAGAACATCTGGACCACTCCCGCCGACCTGAGCAAGGGAGAAGTGAACATCTACAACGAAAACTTCTTCCGCGACCTGTCTGCCTACTACATGGAATGGCAGGTATTGAAAGACGGCAAAGTGGTACGCACCGGACGAGTAGAAGACCTGAACGTAGCTCCGCAGGAAACAGCTAAAGTGACACTGAACATCGGCAAGACCTGCACCTGCAAAGAATGGTTGCTCAATGTGGCCTACAAGTTGAAGAACCGCGAAGGCTTGCTGCCCGCAGGCTATACAGTGGCTAAAGACCAGCTGACACTGAACGCATACAAGGCTCCGTCTATGGAACTGAAGAACGTGGAAGTCACTAACGTGGCTACCGTTGTTCCGCAGATTATCAACAACGAAGAGAACTACCTCATCGTCAAAGGCGAGAACTTCATTGCCGAATTTGGCAAGCGTGACGGATACCTGAGCAAATACACCGTAAACGGACTGGAAATGCTGAAAGAAGGTACCGCACTGACTCCCAACTTCTGGCGTGCTCCGACGGACAATGACTTCGGTGCCGGCCTGCAAAGGAAGTATGCTGCCTGGAAGAACCCGGGTCTGAAACTGGTATCTTTGGATTCGAAGACTGAGGACGACCTAGTGGTAGTAAGTGCCGAATATGACATGAAGCAGGTTTCTGCCAAACTGAACCTGACATACGTCATCAACAACGAAGGTGCCATCCGGGTAACGCAGAAGATGACTGCCGACAAGAATGCCGAAGTTTCTCCGATGTTCCGTTTCGGTATGCAGATGCAAATGCCTAAGAGCTTCGAGGCCATCGAATACTACGGACGCGGCCCGATAGAGAACTACAGCGACCGCAACCACTGCACCGATTTGGGCATCTACCGTCAGAGCGTAGATGAGCAGTTCTACTCCTACATCCGTCCGCAGGAAACCGGAACAAAGACCGACATCCGCTGGTGGAAGCAACTGAACGCAGGTGGCAATGGTCTGAAGGTAGTAGGCGAAGCACCGTTCTCTGCATCGGCCTTGCACTACACCATCTGCTCATTGGACGATGGCGACGACAAGGGACAAAGCCATTCGCCCGAAGTGAAGCCAGCCGACCTCACCAACCTGTGTATCGACAAGGCTCAGATGGGATTGGGTTGTGTGAACAGTTGGGGACGCTTGCCGCTCGACCAGTACATGCTGCCTTACGGTGACTATGAGTTTACATTCATCCTCACTCCCGTGAAGCATTGCATCGAATTAGAATAAAATTTTCACGGTATCAAACGTATCATTTGGTACTTTAAAAATCTGATTTGATACCGTA
>JAUNIV010000274.1 GCA_030523385.1 Bacteroidales bacterium
GGCATCAAAAAAGTTTTTTAAAGGACCAAAATCTTTTTTCCTCCGTACCCGATTGTACACTTGAGTTGTATTATCATAAAAGGATAAAACAAAACAAGATGAAGAACAGTAAATTGAAAACACGATGGATGGCAATGATGCTCTTACTGAGCCTCATTCTGCCGATTTATGCACAAAACGGAGGGCAAATCAACATGGAGCTGAAAGGCAAACCGCTGCCTGCTGCACTGAAACTGATAGAAAAAGAAGGAGGGAAGAACATTATATTCTCCTACAACGAAACGGAAAACTATCGTGTGACGGCATCCATACGCCAACGCACGGAGGCCGAAGCCATCGGTATGGTGCTGGAAGGAACTCCGTTCGTGTATAAGGAAAGGGAGAACTACTTTGTCATACAGAAGAAAGGAAAAGAAGCACGTGCAACCGAAATACGCGGACAAGTAGTCAACGAGAAGGGCGAACCGCTTCCTTATTCCAATGTGCTGTTGCTGATGCCTGCCGATTCGGCTTTCGTAAACGGATGTGTGACCCGTACAGACGGAGGTTTTCTGATGGTAGCGGAGGAGCATACACCTTATATAATAAAGGTATCCTACATCGGTTACCACACCGTCGTGCAGCCTTACTCTCCGGATGCTACCATCTGCTTGCGTCCCGACACGCAACAAATGGACGAAGTGACCGTGACGGCCAGCCGCCCTTTGATAGAAACCGGTCCCAACGGACTGAAAGCAAACGTGGCAGGGACTTCGCTTGCCCAAATGGGTACAGCGACCGAAATGCTGACCCATCTGCCTTTCGTCACGGGGAGCAACGGAGGATTTTCGGTGTTGGGAAGCGGCACGCCTGTCATCTATATCAACAACCGCAAGGTGCGTGACAACACCGAACTGGACCGCTTGCAGGCGGCAGACATCCTGTCGGCGGAAATCATCACCACGCCCGGCTCTGAGTATGCGGCAGATGTGCCGGCAGTCATCCGTTTGCGCACCGTGCGTCGGCAGGGGCAAGGATTGAGCGGCAGTTTCAATACGGTGTATTCGTTGGGACACTCGCCGCAGTCCAGCGAATACATGGCGCTGAATTACCGCACGGGCGGACTGGACATCTTCGTCAAAGGGTATCTGAGCCAAAACAATTCGTATGGCAAGACAACGAACATGAGCCGCATTGACGGGCGCTCCGTGTACGTGACAACCAAAGAAGACTTGCAGATCAACAAGAGCCAACGCTTTTCGGGCGAAGTGGGATTCAACTATGAACCCAATGAGCACCATTCGTTCGGTATGCGCTACATGCCCGAGACCGGTGTGGGCGACAGCGAGAGGTTTGCTTCGGGCAAGACAGTGACTACGCGCGACGGGGAGGAAATGGACCGCGTGGAGATCGTCCAACGCATTACGGGGCATTCGGGATGGAACCAAGCCATCAATGCTTACTACGTGGGGGAATTGGGGCGATGGACCCTCGACTTCAATGCCGACTACCTGTTCAGACGCCAACGCAGCTATCAGGAAGCCATGAACAATGGAAGTACGGACGCCTTGTCGAACAGCCGTACGCGCAGCCGCCTTTATGCAGCTAAGTTAGTGGCGAGCACCGGGTTGGGGAAAGGACACTTCTCGCTAGGTACGGAGGAGACCTTCACTAACCGTCACGACTTGTTTACGCAAAACGGTTTCTCAGCCGATGCCGACGACCGCATCAAGCAGTCTGCCTACGCTTTCTTTGCCAATTATTCCCTGCCGTTGGGCAAATGGAAACTGAATGCCGGTGCCCGTTACGAGCACCAACAGACACGTTACTACGAGAAAGGCGTGTGGAAGGAGGAGCAAAGCCCGTCATACGACGACTTGATCCCTGTGCTTGCCGCCAACTGGTCGGACAAAGACTGGAGCTTCGGCCTTTCGTATCGTATGACGAAAAGCAATCCGGACTATACTTTCCTGACAAATGCCATCAACTACCGTAGCAAGTATGAGTATCAGCAAGGAAATCCGTTATTGGAACCGTCCAAAGCCCACAACTTTTCTTTGAACGCTTCGTGGAAATGGCTCTATGCCTCAGCCCATTTTAACCTTGTCCGCAACCAGTATACCAGTATGATTATGGCTTATAACGAGGAAACGCATCCGGGCGTACTGCTGTTTACTACACTGACTGTCCCTACCAGCCGTTTCTACATTCTTAACCTGAATGCCTCGCCGAAGGTGGGATGCTGGCAACCGCAATTCACTGCTTCCATGACTTTCTTTGACCCGGATGCCCGGGCAATCGGAGTGACACAGGACAGGAAACAACCTCGTTTTTACTTCGGATGGGACAACAGTTTCCAGCTGCCTCACGGCTGGTTCTTCAACCTGCAAGGCTATGTGTTGACGGCTGCCAAACAAGGTTATGCCGTATATCGCACAGAAGGGCAAATAGATGCCCGCCTCTCGAAGTCGTTCCTTTCCGATGCACTGAGCGTAACGATTACTGCCAACGATATTCTCCGCACAGGGTATTACCACTTCAATCTTCATGGAGTCGATGCCTACATGGAGAACCGCATCTACCGCGACTTCCAGCGTGTAGGCGTCCGTGTGGCATATAAGTTTAATGCCACTAAGAACAAATACAAGGGAGAAGGAGCCGGACAGAATGAAAAGAACCGATTGTAGGCAGCGGGGAATTGCGATATTTGCCTAACTTTGTCCGCCGAAAGACAAAGAGGAATGAAAAGTTTGTTCAGAAAGACATATAATAAGGAAGAGCGTTTCAAGCAGCTGTTCACCGAAATGTACCCTTGCCTTGTCCGTTTTGCCATCACGCTGATGGGGGATGCGGACGAGGCAAAGGACGTGGTCAGTGAGGCAATGGAGCGTGCATGGACGGAGTTCGACCGGCTGGAGGAAAGCACCCGCAATGCCTGGCTATATGCCACCGTGCGCAACGGGTGCCTCAACCGGTTAAAGCACCTTAATGTGGAGCAACAACACATTGGCGCGATAGCCGAAGCCACTCGCTACGAGGCAAACAACGGTTACCGCGAGCACGAAGCCCTGCTCAGGCAAGCGGAAGAGATAGCCCGCAATCTGCCCGAACCGACATGCACCATCTTGCGACGCTGTTATTGGGAAAAGAAAACATATCAACAAGTAGCCTCAGAGTTGGGCATCAGTCCCGACACGGTGAAAAAACACATATCGAAAGCATTGCGTGCCCTGCGCGAGGCAATGTTGGGAAAGGAGGACAGACGATGAAGACTGAAGAACAGGAAAAACAGATGGAATTGCTTTTTGGCGAAGCATTGGGAGATTTGCCTGCTGCTCGTGAGACTCAAGAAGCGTGGCAGGCATTTGTCCGTCGGCGTGAGGCTCGCCGTCGGCGCAATGTGCGGATAATCCTTGCCGGTGTGGCGGCAGCTTGTGTGGTATTGGCTTTTATACTCTTTCCGCTTTTCGGACTGGAGAAGCAGGAGATAGAAGTGTTCGCCTCCCTTCCGTCGCCGGCAGAGATTACTTTCAGCGAGCACGGGGAAACGGTCGTGGTAAGTACCCCACCCGCTACCACCACTTCCATACAACTGAGCGATGGAAGCAAGGTGTTGATTGGAGCCAACAGCCGTTTGGAGTATCCGAAACAGTTTACCGATACACTGCGTAGTGTCACTTTGAAAGGGGAAGCTCGCTTCGAGGTAGCCAAAGATGCCTCACGTCCGTTTGTAGTAAACACAGACCGATGGCAGACGCAGGTGTTGGGAACGGTATTCGATGTGAGAGACTATCCA
>JAUNIV010000275.1 GCA_030523385.1 Bacteroidales bacterium
CGCCTACCTGCCACAGCACCTCATGACCGAAGACGGGCGCACTGTGTTCGAAGAGGCTTCGCAAGCCTTTGCCCATCTGCGCGAGATGGAAGCGGAAATAGAAGCCATGAATCACGAACTCGCCACGCGCACGGACTATGAGAGCGACTCATACATGGAACTGATAGAGAAGGTTTCAGCCATGAGCGAGAAATTCTATGCCATAGACCTTACGCACTTTGAGGAAGATGTGGAGAAAGCCCTGTTGGGTTTGGGATTCCTGCGCGAAGACTTCGGACGACAGACCAGTGAGTTTAGCGGCGGATGGCGCATGCGTATCGAGCTGGCCAAACTATTGTTGCAGAATCCCGACGTTCTCTTACTGGACGAGCCTACCAATCACTTGGATATCGAGTCTATCCAATGGTTGGAAGAGTTCCTTATCAGCAGTGCCAAAGCAGTCATCGTCATCAGCCACGACCGCAAGTTTGTGGATAGCATCACGACGCGCACCATCGAGGTGACGATGGGACGCATCTATGACTACAAGGTGAATTACTCCCAATACTTGGTGTTGCGCAAAGAACGCCGCGAGCAGCAGATGAAACAGTACGAAGAACAGCAAAAGATGATTCAGGAGACAAAGGATTTCATCGAACGCTTTAAAGGCACGTATAGCAAAACCCTACAGGTGCAAAGCCGTGTGAAGATGTTGGAGAAGCTGCAACTGGTGGAGGTGGATGAAGAAGACACATCGGCCCTGAGGCTCAAGTTCCCGCCTTCTCCGCGCAGTGGCAACTATCCGGTCATCATGGAAGGAGTGGGAAAAACGTATGGAGACCACGTGGTGTTCCGTGGTGCCACACTCACCATAGAGCGCGGTGACAAGGTGGCGTTCGTGGGCAAGAACGGCGAAGGAAAATCAACATTGGTGAAATGCATCATGAACGAAATAGACCACGAAGGCACACTCACATTGGGTCACAACGTACAGATAGGTTACTTTGCACAAAACCAGGCTTCGCTGTTGGACGAGAATCTGACGGTGTTCCAAACGATAGACGATGTCGCCAAAGGCGAGATTCGCAACAAGATACGCGACCTGCTGGGAGCATTCATGTTCGGCAGTCCGGAGGCTTCCATGAAAAAAGTGAAGGTGTTGAGCGGAGGCGAGCGCACCCGTCTGGCCATGATAAAGTTATTGCTGGAGCCGGTGAACCTGCTGATACTGGACGAGCCTACCAACCACCTCGACATGAAGACAAAAGATATCCTGAAACAGGCGTTGATGGACTTCGACGGTACACTGATTGTTGTTTCACACGACCGTGACTTCTTAGACGGATTGGTCACTAAAGTATATGAGTTCGGACACCAACGGGTGAAAGAACACCTATGTGGCATCTACGAATTCTTAGCGACCAAGAAACTGGAGAATCTGCAGGAGTTAGAAAGAAAATAAGGAAAAAATATAGGGGCAGAAACATCCGCCCCTATATCACAAATAAAAAAGTACTTATCGATTTCCGTACATACGTTCGTAATATTTCTGATAGTCACCGCTCGTCACTTCCTCTACCCAATTCTGGTTCTCCAGATACCATTGGATAGTCTTCACAATACCCACTTCGAATTTCGTTTCCGGATACCAACCCAATTCATTGGTAATCTTTGTCGGGTCGATGGCATAACGCTGGTCGTGTCCCAAACGGTCTTTCACGAAAGTGATAAGCGATTCGTTTATCCAGTCTATACTGATTTCGCCCTGTGCATTCTTCTCTTTCTTCTTCAGCACCTGACGGTATTCGGGATGCTCCGTCATCATGCGGTGGATAGTAGCAATGGTGAGCTTCACAATCTCTATGTTCTGTTTTTCATTGTGTCCTCCCACATTATAGACTTCCCCTTCACGTCCTTGGCGCAACACCAAGTCGATAGCCTTGCAATGGTCTTCCACGTACAACCAGTCGCGCACATTCTTGCCATCGCCATAGACCGGAAGTTTTTTGCCTTCCAAGATGTTCTTGATGATAAGCGGAATCAGCTTCTCGGGGAAATGATAAGGACCGTAATTGTTGGAGCAACGGGTGATGCTGACAGGCATCTTATAAGTGTCGTGATAGGCCATGACAATCATGTCGGCACTGGTCTTCGATGCGCTGTAGGGGCTGTGCGGACACAAAGGAGTAGTCTCCGTAAAGAAACCTTCCGCTCCCAAGCTGCCATACACCTCGTCGGTAGAAACCTGATGAAAACGCACGTCTTTGCGCCAAGTGGGATAACCGTTTTCATCCTTTCCCGTCACCCATGCACGGCGGGCGGCATCCAGCAGATTCTGCGTACCCAGTATATTGGTTTGCAAGAACAACTGCGGATTCTCAATACTGCGGTCCACATGGCTTTCGGCAGCAAAGTTCACGATATAGTCAAACTTGTATTCCGCAAAAAGGCGGTCAGCCAAAGCACGGTCGCAAATGTCTCCCTTGACAAAGAAACAGCGCTCATTGTCTATGTCTGCCACAATAGTTCCCAAATTACCGGCATACGTCAAGGCATCCAGCACCACCACTTTGATGTCGTCGTGCTTGGCCAAAATATATTTCAAATAATTGGCTCCGATAAATCCGGCAGCTCCTGTAACAAGATAAGTCTTCATAATCTATTTTTTGAATTTATGCGTGCAAATTTCGGAAAGATTTTTCATTCTCGCAACTTATCGGCCAATTCTATTACCTCCAAGTCCTTAAATTCTCCTTGGTCGATAGCAAATCGAACCAAAGTCCGCACTTTATGAAAGCCATAGATGCCTGCCGCTCCCGGATTGATGTACAGCATATCCAGCGTCTTGTCGTATTGCACTTTCAGTATGTGCGAGTGTCCGCAGACAAACAGTTTGGGTGGTTTCACAAACAGCGTACCACGTACAGAGGCATCGTAACGGCCGGGGTATCCGCCAATGTGTTTCATCAGCACCTCCGCTCCATCTACCGTGAAGCGATATTTCTCTGTAAACATGTGCCGCATGTCCTGCCCGTCTATATTGCCATACACGGCACGCAAGGGGCGGAAATCCGCCAATTTCTGTGCCACCTCTATCGAGCCGATGTCTCCGGCATGCCATATTTCATCGCAATCGGCAAAATACTTCAAGTATCTTTCGTCCCAATAGCCGTGCGTGTCTGATAATAATCCTATTCTTGTCATTTCTCTGTCTATTAAAGAAAACTCTTGCCTGCAAAGAAAAAGATTTCCCCATGAATAGCCAAACAATAATTCAAATAATCGATTACTTTTGCAACCGAAATGAAAAATCAGAAACAAACCATGTGGAAACAAACAGAATTTGAACTGCAACCCCGGACGAGAGGTTTTCATCTTGTAACGAAGGAAATTATGAAACATATCGCCGATTTGCCTAAAGTCGGTTTGCTGCATTTGTTCATCAAGCATACATCGGCAGCACTGACCATCAACGAGAATGCAGACCCGGACGTGCGCAAGGACATGGAAAGCATCTTCAACCGACTGGTAAAAGAGCGCGAACCTTATTACTGCCACACGCTGGAAGGCGACGATGACATGCCGGCTCATGCCAAAGCATCCATCATCGGTCCGTCCGTCAGCATCCCCATCACTAACGGCCGCCTGAATATGGGAACCTGGCAAGGCATTTACCTGTGCGAGTTCAGAGACTACGGAGGTTCGCGCAAGATAGTGGCAACGGTTATGGGAGAATAATCTGACGGTTCTAGAAGTATAACCTGAAAGTTCTCCATCTATAACCGGATG
>JAUNIV010000276.1 GCA_030523385.1 Bacteroidales bacterium
CTAAAGTTAATTATTAATGAATTATCCAACTTTGTTTGGATTTTAAATGGAAAGACAGTATGAAAGATGAAATCAGACAGGACGGCAAAGTCGTATTGAAAAGCGAGGACGGGGTTTCTATCCCGATGTTCTTCAACAACCTTTGCGGAAAGAACTTTTCAGGCACACAATACCGGGACTATATCAGGAACATAGCCCTCGGCGAAATGGGCTTCAAACCCGGACGAATCGAGTTCTACCGTGACGGCGTGCCGCAAAGGACGGGAGAAATACCGAAACTCTGAGCGGTAAGCCCCCCCCTAAAATCAACAAAGATAGCTATATAATTTAATGACTTACAAATATGGAAACTGACACTATTCATCCGGCGGAAACCTATCTCCGCAACGAGAACAACCCTTCGTCATTGTATGTAAAGATTGAGGGGAAACGCAGACGTTTGTTTATCAACCGTGACATGAATGTTATCGGCATTATCGCATTGGGGAAACGGAAAAGAGGCTATGTCTTCACGAACTGGACAAGTATCGAAAAGATATACTACCCGTCCCAAAAGCAGGAAACGGACACGAACCGAAAACTGATTCTGAAATACCAGAAACTGGCCCGGCTTGCCACGCACACAAACGACTGGTTGCGTAAAATAGCCCATGCCGACTTGGAAAAATCCCTTTACGGGAACGGCATTACGACCGGCACACGCATCGACGGCAAGTGCATCCGGCTTTCTACAATCGGAAAATATTGCGGAATGGCGAATATGCAGCTTTTCCGACAAGCCATGAAGGAGAAGAAAAGTTTTTCCTCTTTCCGCTTCGATTTTTGCGGCTATGACGGCACGCTGTGGTGCGAGCCGCGCGAGAACGGAGACATGGCGGCCGGCTTCAGCAAGGAGTTCCGGAACTGTGGCAACGGCTACTATTACCTGCTTGTCAATGATGAATACATGATCGGTTACGACATTGACTAATCGCGCGATGTCAAAGGAATCCGTATCGGGCAGAGACTTGATACGGATTTTTTGCATTCCGGTCTGCCGACGGCATATCCCTGTTATAATACACCTCCGCCTTTTTTTATGACCTCCCGGCACAGCCTTTTACACCTCCCTCTTTTAGCTGCCATTCCGACCATTCGCACTGTGCGACCTGTGGTGCATTTTCCCTGCCCGATGCTGTATGCAGGACGGTAATCTGCCGTTTTTCCGAAATTAACAAGAAAAAAATCGTCCCATAATTTGACTTTTATTATTTTGCAGGGTATTATATATAGAAAGTTCAACCGGAAGAACTGTTTGCAACTTGAAATGTATAACGTAATTTTATTTGAAACAATGAATGCAATATTCAAAACAATAGGATTAACGGTCATGGCTTCGCTTCTGACCTGTTGTTCTGCGAATGCACAGCGATATTACCGCCATCATCATCACCCGCACCACGTCGTTACCGTGGTCGCGAAACCTGCGGCAACGGTTCGTGTAAGTAACCGGCTCAATCAAAAGGAACGGCTTCAGATAGCCGTCGCATATCTGGAACACAACCAATACCTCTCCGTCAAGAAGTATGCGAAGATGACGGGGTTGTCGAAAGATATGGCCGAGGCGGAACTCGATGCGTTCGCCTGCGACAAGAGGAATCCGGTAACGCTCGTTATCTCGGGCAAGAAGAAATTATACACCAAGAGATAAGAACATCCGTTGCGCAATGGTTGTAAAAGACAAAGATATTATCCTTGCGATGAAGGAGCATCCCGACAAGGGGTTCCGGCTGCTGATGGCGAGATTCAAGGAGCCGGTCTATTGGCATATCCGCAGGCTCGTCGTGTCCCATGCCGATGCGCAGGACGCTGCACAGGAGACCTTCGTGAGGATATTCCGCTCTTTCTGCCGGTTCGATGAAAGCGGTTCGCTCACCGCGTGGATTTACAGGATCGCGACCAATGAGGCGCTGCGCATACTGAGCCGGTATCCCGATGAACAGCTATCTTTGGACAGTGAAGATGCCGGTGTCGGAGGAATGATGGCCGACACGTATGTGGACTACGGTGATCTGGAGACGGTCAAACTGCAAAACGCCATATTGTCGCTCCCGGCCAAACAGCAGATAGCGTTCAACCTGCGCTATTACGATGAGCTGGACTACAAGGAGATTGCCGATATTACAGGTTCTACGGTTCCCGCCGCGAAGGCAAATTACCATATAGCCAAAGACAAGATCATACAGTATATGAACTCGCACGATTAAAAGGAGGATATTATGAAAAGAGATTTCGATTTCAATAAAGTGGGAAAGCGGATGCCTTATACCGTTCCCGATAATTTCTTCACGGAAATGGAGGATAATGTCTATCTGGAACTGAACGCGCAGCCTCCTGTCAAGACAAGACGGCACCGTACCTTCATGCGTATGGCGATAACGGCCTTGACAACGGCGGCGGCAACTGTCGCACTGGTTCTCATTCTCGATAAGGGTCCTCACGCCGTTCATACGACAGGCTTTGCCGAAGTGGAACAGGCATTCGGTAATCTCGGAGCGGAAGATCAGGTGTATCTCTTCTCCGTGTACCAAGATGATATTTTTATGAACGAATAATAGGATAAAACATTATGAAAAGAATTTTTAGAGTATTCATGCTCGTTGCCCTCGCAATGATGGCTTGTTATGGGACGATATACGCACAAAACGGTAGCAGGCAACGCTTGACCCGCGAGGAACTGGCGGAAAAACAGGCGAGGTATATCGCCGACGAAATGGTGATGGACGATGCCGTTACCGAACGGTTTGTTGAGACTTTCTGCCGCTTCCAGAAAGAAATATGGGCGCTCGGTCCGAGAATCGGCAGGGACTCCCTCCGCAATGCTGCAACCGGAACAGACACGGAAACAGAGCAGGAGATAAAGGCCCGCTTCGAGCATAGCCAGAAGATTCTGGACATCCGGAAGAAATATTACAAGGAGTACAGCGAGTTTCTGACCCAGAAACAGATCAAGCGGGTATATGAACTGGAACGTCAAATGATGAACCGGCTGGCCAAACGCAACGCCAACAGGAACAGAAGGTAAATGCTTGGAAAGATGAAACACGGACTTTTATTATCTGTATTGGCTCTGTCTGTCCTCGCATCATGTTCGACGGATGACACTTTGGAACAGGAGCAAGCTCCTGCCGGGAATGGCCTTACTGCAGCCATCGCCGACGGACTTCACGGGAATTGGAGTAAAGGCGACAGGATAACGCTGTTTCACGATGGACAAACGGTCAGCGTGGAAACGCTGGCATCCGGCGGTACATCGGGACTTTCCGGTTCCGTTGAAGGCACGTTCACCGACGGCAATCCCTTGTATGGCGTGTATCCTGCGGAGAGCGCGGCATCTTCCGACCGGGAAAGCATAACCGTATCCGTTCCCGCTGCACAAACGGCAGGGAGCTACGGCTACGATACAAAAGCCGCCATATCGGTAGCCCGCACGGTTTCCGAATCCCTGACTTTCTATGCCATCGGCGGCGGCATAAAGTTGAACTTCCGGATGTCGGGCGTGACGAAGGTCGAACTGGAAAGCGTCGATGGCTATGCCTTGGCCGGTACGGCTGTGATAAAGTGGGACGAACAAGGAATGCCCGTCGTCGCCGAGACGAAAAACGCTGCCTCCATTCTGGTTCTCAACGCCGCCGATGATTCCGACTTCACCTCTGGAAAAGACTATTATATCTCCACCTTGCCTTGCGACCTTTATGGCGGGTACCGGCTTTCCATTTATAAGG
>JAUNIV010000277.1 GCA_030523385.1 Bacteroidales bacterium
AAGTAAAAACAGCCGTTATAACCAAAAACGGCATAAAAATTTTCGTATGAAAAGATATCAATCAATGTTCGCAGCCGCCGCAGGCCTTTTTTTGACCTTAGTCGGTTGCAAAGATGATTTCGCGGAGCTTAATCAGGCAAAGGACTCCATTACGAGTGCCGAACCTACTTATTTGTTTGCTCAAGCGGTGCTTGAGTTTGAACCCTCTCCCTACATGATGTGGTTTGCCAACGCATCGGGTTTCTATTACGCTACCCAAATGGCAGTGCCATCGGGCAGTGTTACTGATGCTGTTATCGAAGGTTCGGAGCGTCAGGGCATACAAGCAATTTCTGTACTCAGTTATGTAAATGCCTTGAAGTATGAGCGTTCGCTGATGACGGAAGAAGAGAGCGCACAATACGAAGGTGTGGCTGCCGCTTTAGACGTACTTGCTGTTTATTTGGGTATTTATGATACCGATATTTGTGGAGACATTCCTTTTACCGAAGCTGCCAATGCGCGCTATGGGGGTACGCTTACGCCTAAGTACGACCGTGTGGAAGACCTTTACGACTTATGGCTGGCAACACTTGATAATGCCGTAGAAGTATTTTCTACAGCATCTTCTACCGGCCAAATAGAAATGAGTACGCAGGATGTTATTTATAACGGTGATTGGGACAAATGGGCCAAGTTGGCAAATTCAATGAAACTGAAGATTGCTGCACGGCTTATTTTTCAAGATTATGACCGTGCGCAGTCTGTAGTGACGGAAGTGGTGAATGCTGCGTGTGGTGTGATGGATGGGGAGGACGATGACTTCCTCTTCCATAAGGCCGATGAGAATACTTCCAGCAATGATTATGTTTATCATTGGAACAACTCCACTTTGTGGTATGCCGGTGTGTGTGCATCGCAGCCGGTAGTGGATTTTCTGCTGGCAAACGAAGACCCGCGCGTGCGCTTCTTCTACGAGAAGAACGATTGGAATTCCGAGGTGGTGGATTACTTCCTTGCACAAGGGCGGAAGGATGATATCCCTTCGTTTATTCTTGACAATGTGGAGACCGAGATGGTAAATGGAGTAGAGACTTTCAAAGCATGGACAGGGCAGGGTGAACCTTGGGTGCGCTACTACGGACTCCCCGTAGCCTATAATGCAGCATCGAGCAACAGTCTCTATGGTGACTGGTTCAATTACGACATCAATACGCTGGCTGGCAGTAAGACCTACCGCCCTTATTCACGCTTCCAGGAAGAACTCATTCGCGGACGCATTGATTTTACTTTGCCTACTGTTCCTAATGGAGCTGTAATAGAAGATACGGATGACAATCCTTGGTATGGCATGTATATGACAACGGCTGAGGTTAATCTCTACCTTGCTGAATTTGCCGCTTATGGCGTATCGGGTTTGCAGAGTGCGTCTTATTATTTTGACAAAGCCGTCCGTGCTTCGGTAGAGGAATATGACCGTCTTGCTTCGCTTAATAAGATCCCCTACTATGGAAAGACTTATAATTACGATAGCCATGAAGAAGTAATTGATTTGCAGGATGGTGAAGTGGATGCTTTGATGCAGCATGATGCCTACCAACTGACGGGTGACCGGATGGGCGACTTAGAGAAGATTTTTATCCAACAATTACTTCACTTCACTTATCAGCCCGTAGACCAGTTTGCCACCGGACGTCGTTCGGGTGTTCCCATGTTTGGATCGTCATTATTGCCTCGCGAAGATTACACGGCCAATAGCATGTCGGCCGATCGTTACCCGCGTCGTACGTCTGTCTCTGATCCTTCGCCTACGGATTTGATGTATGATAATATTTTGGAGTCATACACTAATCAAGGATTTTCTACAACGCTGGCTACTGGCATATTAAATTCTGAACGTTTGTGGCAGGATAAGGGAGCTCCTCAGTGGGGAGATGGGCCTTCGCTGCCATAACCTTCATTATCGTTTAGGACTGATTTTGTTTTAACATAGCTGTGATTTATTAATGATTTAGTAAATCCGAACCGGGAGATACACTGTGAAGCGCATCTCCCGGTTTCCATTTTCACTTCAGTTTCCTGAATTCTGTGGGCGACATGTTCATGTGTTTCCTGAAAAACTTGCAAAACGAGGCTTGATCTGAGAAGTTCAGCTTCTCGGCTATTTGTACCAACGTCAGTTCGGGAGAATTCATGAGTTGTATGATTTGGTCTAACAGCGTATGGCAAATCCAGTCGTGTACGGTCTGTCCCGAACACTCCCTGCTTATTTTGGCCAAATATTGTGATGAGATACATAATTCGTTGGCATAAAACGTGATAGAGCGTTCGGCATGGACGTGTCTTTCGAGCAGCCGGATGAAGCGGGCAAAAAGAAGCTCTTGCCGGTTGTTGCATACATGGAATGCATCGTTTTGGTGTTTTTTCATGCGACAGTTGGCAAGGTCAACAGCCAGTTTCATCAATTCACACTGCAAGGCAATCGCCCGAAACAAATGTCCCTCATCGGCCAGCAAGATTTTTATGTGTTTCATATAAGTGCTTAGTAGCTGCATCGTGTCGGCCGATACAGATGTGACAGGGCAGTTGCGTACGTCGATGACGTAGGATAATGGAAACGGAGGATTCCTTCGGAAGATGAAGTTGTCGGCTGTTTTGCCTAAAATGAGGAAATAAGCTTCGAGGTCGGACGAAACAGCAACAAATTCCAAAGGAGAATCGCCGATGAAATCGGCTACATCGCCGGCAGACAGTCGCAATAATGTTTGCCCCTGCATGATTTCAACCTTTCCATGGCGTACTAATAAGAATGCATGCATTCCCATGAATACTTCATCCATTTCTTGGGAAGGTATTCCCTGTTCCCATTGGATGAGTATCATGTCTTTGCAGTTCGTCTCATAGGTGTTGTCATAGACATCTTTTTGCATAGGGGTAGTTCTTAAATTCGTGTAAATATATCAAATGATACTACCCCGGCAAAAAGAAATCGACATAGGACGGTTTTTCATCTACGAACCGTTGTTTTTGGAGTATTCCTTTACTCCACCACGAGTTTGAATCTCATACGGAAGATACCCTCTTTGTAGTCATGGCTGATGATTCGGAAGGTTCCTATTTCCGAAGTATTCTCCACGTGTTGGCCTATGCAGAGGCACTCGTCATAATCGCCCACTTTCACGATGCGCACCATGTCCGAAGCACCTTCCGGCAGGCGTTTCATGTCGAAGCGCCCGATGGCTTCTTCTTGCGTAATGAACTCCATCGTGACGGGCAGATTGCTTTTCAGCACTTGGTTCACGGTGTCTTCTATCTGCTTGATTTCGGCATCCGACGGAGCTTGTGGTAAGGCAAAGTCCAGCTTGCTCTTTTTCCGTTCGATGTGTGCCGATACGGCTCTCCCGCAACCGAATAGGTTCATCATGGTGCGATTGATTACGTGCTCCGTGGTGTGCATCGGAGGATATTCCTGTTTGTTGTGTTCGTTGAGTTGAATTTCTTGTTCCATAGTTTAATGTGATTATACTATATGAAAGTGCAAATATACTACTTTTGCGTGATAAAGTATCTATATAATTTCCCATAGTTATTTGCTAAGAATTGCCGAAAGTTTGGCGTAATTTTCGGAAAGTTTCGCGAAACTTTTTGTTAAAGCCTTGCAAACTCTTGGAATTGGTGAACCGTAATTGACTGATAATCAGAAAAAGTCTCGCATGCTATATATAATAATATAATATAAATATAAAATATAAAGAGAAACATAAACATAAA
>JAUNIV010000278.1 GCA_030523385.1 Bacteroidales bacterium
TATGTCGGCATAGCCGATGGAAAAGCTCCCCGGTTGGATAAAGATATGCCGATAGATGAGAAGCTGCTCCGTTCGCTTGACTTTGATTTGCTGGATGCTTCTACCTTCCTTGTGCCCGATTATTCGGGAGAGAACCGCTTCTGTTTGGTAAATCTGGCTACCGGTGCTTTGCTTAGGAAGTGGCAACAGATACCTGAAGATAAGAAACTGTTGGAAGAAAGTGCTCCTGCCGTGGCACAAGGTTGGAACAGCCGTCATGCTTTCTCGCCCGACCGGAAGAAGCTGGTGACCGTCACTCAGTTTGGCGATCGTCTGGACATCTATGACTTGAAGGGAGACGGGCATGTCTTTCGGGTAGGCGAGTTTGGCGGTCCGGCTTACCATGTGGCAGGCGATGGCCAATATATTCCGGAAGGTATCTGTTACTACGATATGCAGGCAACGGACCGTTATATCTATGCCCTCTATGACGGACGCTTGTTTAAGGAACTCATCAAAGATCCGGATAACTACAAACAGGGAGGACAGGAACTTCGCGTCTTTAATTATCAAGGAATATTGTTGAAGACTATTACGCTGGACCGTCGTTTGTCCGGTTTGTATGTGGACGAAGCCAATGGCTGGCTCTTCGGCACGGATGTCAATGCCGACGAACAGCTTGTGCGCTATGAATGGAAGATGGATTAGTAAAAAGAAAAAGTTAAATGAACTAAACAGGGTAGTTTATTACGAATAAAAACCTTTTATTTGTAACAAAAATCAAAAGAAGTATAAGACTATGAGAAGACAACACATACTTGCATCGGGGCTGGTATTGGCTATAGGACTTGCAGCCTGTTCGGGAGAAAAAAAGGATATGGCAGAAAAAGAAGGGGTAGAAACCGTCCTTCCGTCATTGACCAATGAGGTAACGGTGGCACCATTGAAGAAACAGGCGTTCAACCACGAGCTGATAAGCAACGGACGGGTAACTGCCCAAGAGTATGCCGACCTCTGTTTCCGCACGGCGGAAGTAGTGGCCCATGTGTGGGTAAAGAATGGCGACCGCGTGCGCAAAGGACAGAAGATAGCCGAGCTGGATTTGTTTAAGCTGAACAATACGTTGGCACAAAGCAAGAACAGTCTGGCACAAGCCACCCTAGAGATGCAGGATGTGTTGATAGGACAGGGTTATGCGCCCGACAAACCGGAGGCTGTGCCTGCCGATGTGATGGAACTGGCCAAGGTGAAGAGCGGATATGAGCAAAGCCGTGCACAATATGAGTCGGCCCGCTACGAGGTGGAACAGGCCACGCTGACTGCTCCTTTCGATGGTATCATTGCCAATCTGTTCGACAAGCAATATAACATGCCCAAGACATCGGAACCTTTCTGTCGGGTGATAGGCACCGGTAGCATGGAGGTGGATTTCACCGTACTGGAAAGCGAACTGCCGCTGATAGCGGTGGGCGACAAGGTGGAAATCACTCCTTATGCTTCGGCTGCCGGAGTGCGTCAGGGAAATATCAGCGAAATCAATCCGCTGGTAGATGAAAACGGCATGGTGCGTGTCAAGGCGCGGGTGAATGGAGGCAATCAGTTGTTCGACGGAATGAATGTGCGGGTAAGTGTGAAACGCTCCGTACCCGACCAATGGGTAGTGCCCAAGACTGCGGTGGTGCTCCGTTCGGGCAAGCAGGTTATCTTTACGCTGAAGGACGGAAAGGCCATGTGGAACTATGTGCACACAGGACTGGAGAACATGAACGAATATACGGTGGTGGACGGACTGGAAGATGCCATAGAAGCAAACATGCCGGTGATTACCACAGGCAATGTGAACCTGGCCCACGAGGCACCGGTGAAAGTCATTGAGAACTGATAACACGGAAAGCTGATGGTAAAGTTCTTATTACAACGACCCATTGCCGTGCTGATGGCATTCACTGCCTGCTTCATTATCGGGCTGGTGACTTACTTCTCCTTGCCGGTATCTTTGCTGCCCGATATTGCCATCCCGCAGATTACGATACAGGTGTCAGGCGAAAACTCTTCGGCACGCGAATTGGAAAATACGGTGGTGACACCCGTGCGCAGGCAGTTGCTCCAAGTGGCAGGACTGAGGGAAATCAAGAGTGAGACAAGAGATGGGGCCGGCATCATCCGCTTAGAGTTCGAGTTCGGGGTGAATACCGATTTGGCTTTTATCGAGGTGAACGAGAAGATTGATGCTGCCATGAACAGCCTGCCCAAGGAGGTGACTCGTCCGAAAGCCATCAAAGCCAGTGCCACGGACATACCGGTGCTCTACATCAACATGACGCTGAAAGACGATGTGCCTTACACGGAAACCAACGAACAGAAGTTCTTAGACTTGTGCGAGTTGGCCGAGAATGTGGTGAAAAGACGCATTGAGCAACTGCCCGAAGTTGCCATGGCAGACATTACCGGAGTACCCGGAAGGTTGCTTCAGATAGTGCCCGACAAGGATAAACTGGCCATGACGGGCATCACCGTGGAAGATATAGAAAATACGCTGGTGGCCAATAATGTGGAACCGGGAAGCATGTTGGTGAGGGACGGATATTATGAATACAACATCCGCATAGCTACCTTGCTGCGCACTCCCGAAGATGTGAAAGACATCTATATCCGTAAAGGCGAACGCATCATGCAGTTGAAAGACTTGTGTAGAGTAGAGGTGGTTTCGCAAAAGGAATTGGGACGGTCGGTGGCAGGAGGAAAACGTGCCGTGACGCTGGCCATCATCAAGCAGAGTGATGAGAACATGGATGCGATGAAGGCAAAACTCAAGGAAACGACCGATTATTTTGCTTCCATCTATCCGGACATAGAGTTCGGCATCAGCCGCAACCAGACTGAACTGCTGGATTATACCATCTCAAACTTGCAGCAGAACCTGTCGTTGGGTTTCCTCTTCATCTTCATTGTGGCAATCTTTTTCTTAGGAGACGTGCGTTCTCCGCTGGTGATAGGAATCAGCATGATTGCTTCCATCGTGATTACTTTCTTTTTCTTCTACGTCTGCCATGTGTCGCTCAATGTCATTTCGCTCTCCGGACTGATTCTGGCAGTGGGTATGATGATAGACAGTGCCATTATTGTGACGGAGAACATTTCGCAGTATCGCGAACGGGGATATTCACTGAAACGCTCCTGTGCGGCAGGTACTACGGAGATGATTACTCCCATGCTCAGTTCTTCGCTGACCACCATCGCCGTGTTCGTGCCTCTTATATTCATGAGTGGCATTGCCGGTGCCATCTTTATGGACCAGGCTTTCTCTATCACGGTGGGTCTGATGATTTCTTATGTGACCGGTATCATGCTTCTTCCGGTGCTCTATCTGCTGTTCTACAAGGCAGGCATCCGCAGTAAAGGAATACTCTCCAAACGCTTTGATCATTTGCTGAAAAACGAATGGCTGGAAGGCTTCTATGACAAGGGCATAGATTGGGTATTCTCTCACAAACGAATCTGTGTGGCTGGGACGTTGGCTACTCTTCCGCTCTGCGTATTCCTCTTTTACGAGATAGGGAAGGAACGTATGCCCGAAATAGATCAGAATGAACTGGTGGCAAGGATTGAATGGAATGAAAACATCCACGTGGATGAAAACAACCAGCGGGTAGATGCCCTGATGAAACTGGCCGATGAACGGGTGACGGAACATGCTGTGTATGTGGGTATGCAAGATTATATATTGAATGGAGGAA
>JAUNIV010000279.1 GCA_030523385.1 Bacteroidales bacterium
TGACGCGCAAGGCGTATGGGACATGATGAAAGCCCACGCGCCGAGGAAGAATAATGTTATCCGCATTGAAATCAGTCCGGCGAAAGAACATACAAAGGACTTCACCATGCAGGACTGGCAGCAGTTGTGGGATGATTTTGTCCGGGAGTATGACAAAATAGAGATGGCGGATGAAGACGGCAAAGTGTATTCCCACAAGACAAACCTCGCGGACAGCATCTACACGGTGTGGCTGCATCTTGAATCCGACAGCCGGATTCCCCACCTCCATGCCGCCGTGTGTCGTAAGGACAGGAACGGCAGGACGAACAACGACCACAACATACACATCCGCGCACATGATGCGGCGCAGGAGGTAGCCATTAAGCGTGGATGGATGACTGCTATGGAAATCCACAAGGCAAACGCCGACAAGGTTGCCGAAGACCTTATGGAGATTCTGCGGGCAATGCCGTCATGGTCTTGGAATGACTATGTCGCAAGGGTGCAGGCAAAAGGTTACACCCTCAAGGAACGTAAAGATGATAAAGGTGTCATAAAAGGTTATACGGTTAGAAAGGGCAAAGCCAGATTCAAGGCATCCGAACTTGGGAAGGGGCGCAAGCTCATGGCATCGGGGATTGAACAGACCTGGCAGAAACTTCACAACCAATCCGAATCAAAGTCGGTGCAGTCTGTCGGTAAAACCGGGTCAAAGACGGATGTACCTGTTGTACCAGTCGCCGCAAAGCCTGTTGCAAAGCCGATGCAACATTCCGACAAACCTGTTGCAGACTACTCGGCATGGCGTGAGAACACTTCTCAATACGAGCTTACACACGACGGCAAGACATCCCTGTTCTACATTCCCGATGATGTCATGCAGGTGTTCAACGATGAGTTTGATTACCGCGAGACAGCGAACTGGAAGGAACTTACCGACATGGCGGTAGCCTTATTCGTGGGACTGACGGCACTTGACACCGTTTCAAGCGGAGGTGGCGGAGGCGGTTCAAACAGCGATAATGACTGGCGTGACCGCAAAGAAGAGGACGAGATTGAACGCGCCCGCAGATGCGCCCGTGCAGCGGCGGCACATATTGGCAAGAAAACGAAATCAGGACGCAGAAGATAAAAGACAAACCTATGACAAACAAAAAATACGATTACAGCGAGGATGTGCTGCAATCCGCAGAAGCCACATCTGAAACGGCAAAGACAGCAGAGGCAACAAGTATAACATCGGAAGAAGCACGGCGGCAAAGACTTGAGCAGCGGAATGACGCGCTTGCCAATGAGTTCCGCAAACTCAAGCCGGAGATTGCGGATGCGCATAAAAACTTGGAAAGCCTTATCAAGAAACTTGAAGCCTTCACGGGTACAATGATAAATCTCCATGACCTGCTTAAGACTTCATTTCCGATAAGGCTTGCAGAAAATGACAGACAGGCATTGCAGGAAGAAATCAATGCTATTGCCGACAATGCCATATCACGTATTCACAAGGAACGCGAAATGGCGGGCAATGACATTTGTCGCAATAACAATCGCATATCCATGACGCAGACAACATTCTGGTGCATGATTGCATTGTTGCTGATACTGGTCTCATTCTTTACGCTGGTCATATTCGCCAACGTGAAGCAACTTCACTCTGAGATATTGTCTAAGATAATAATTGTATATGTCTGCCTGACTGCCATTATATTTTTAATAACCGGCTATATATGCTATAAATACAACCGCTAAGCATCACAACCTCAACAAACCGTTTATAGGGCATATTTGTCACGGATATGCTTTAGACAAATGTCAATGTCCTTCTTTCCGTAAAATGAGAAAACGCCCTTGGCACGGTTGAGTGCTGATGAGTAGTTGGTACGTGATTGTGGCTTGTTCTTTCCCTGCAGCAGGATGGAACCGTTGCGTTCAAGAACGGTCTGCCAGCAACGGCTAATAAGATTCATAGCACTGAGACAGTCAAAGAAATAGGCGATGCCCATAAGATTTGCCGATACCAGCGGAATGGTAAGAGTATCGTTCATAAGGTCGTTCATTTCCTGAGCAGTCACTTCCTTCTGAAATAATCCCGCATCATTGACGCAATCGGCAAGCAGAGGCATATCCTCAACTCGGATTGCGCACGAGAGTTTTTGTTTCCGTGTTTGATTTACAGATAGCGAGTTGAATGTCCCCGTATCTTGCTCTTTGCCACCATGACTTTCTGTATAGACAAGGACTATCATTTTATCTATATCTGAAGATTCCCATGAAGGACGGGAAAAGAACCGCTTTACAAGATCGTCTCTTTCCAACAGAAGGATGCTGATTGCTCCCAATGCCTTGCGGTGCATGTTCTTATCTACCACATTGTTGTCTTCAACATAATGATGCCCGTCAAGGAACTGCAAGGCGAACACCCTCGGTGTCATTATGCCAGTGGCTACATAGTTCTGATACTCCCTGTGCGCTTCCAGCAACAGTTGGCGCAGGTGGTTCAAACCTGCATCACGATTAACAGACTGAGAAGAAAACCTTCCTGTAAAAAAAAGGAATGAGTTTCCGGATGATTGAATTTACTTCCATATTCAGGATATTGTTAATGAATAGTTTATATGAAAATAGCGTGACATTTCTCTTAAAAGGAAACCGCCACGCTATTTGTATCTTTAGAATAAAATTGATGGAAACGATAGTTGTTCCATGCCATATTATTTCATCAAATATTTAGCAGACATTTATACTCTCCCTATCTTTAGGGATGCTGACATTTGTTGAATGTGCAAAATCCACAAAGCGCTTCAGCCTTTCTGTCAGCGTATTACGCGGTCAGGCGATATTCCAGCGCATGAATCCTTCGCCCTCCGCACCATACATCGTTCCTGCATTGAGCCACAATCGAGCTTCAGCGGTGTATCTCCGTTCGTGTTCCTCTGAAGATACACCGAGTTTACGACACTGCCCTCATTTGTAGGAATCAGTTCTCCACAGAGAAATCTATCTGTCGAAGTCGTATCTCATACTTTCGTCTTAATCAGTGAAACAGGTATGTTAAACATTCATTGCTAATGAATTATTCTTTCGTTATCAGCACATCCCATGGTTGCAACGATATGATTTCCCCTTCTTTTATTTTTCTACCGTTTATAAGAGATGTTCCACTATGATTGCAGATAACGGACTTTTCTGCGGACGAATAGTTGAACAAATAATGTATTTTTTCATCTTTCTCATTCCGTCCTTCGCGACTGATAATCGGAAATCTATATGCATCCTTTTTAATGATACCGATTCTTTCAGCTTCTTCTCTAACTATTTTTTCGAGCAATTCTTGTGATGGATAAGTGGCAATATAGACTAATCTTCCTCGTCCATAAGTGTTTTCTGTAAGTGCCGGCCATTTGCCAAAAAAAGGATGGTCAGCATAAGCCAATGGGCGAGCAGTTTCCAGTATAAGAAACTCCAACAATTCACTAATTGCCACATTTTCAAGATGAAATGGATTTTCTTTCAAACCCATTGGGGAAATCGTGGAGTATTCCTGATAATAGAATCCGCAAGCATTCCGCAAGGGGCCAGGTGCTTTCACTGCTCTTACTGTGGAATGTTCGTCACAATAACCACTTTTAAACATCATTACAACCGTTCCGCCATCTTTGATAAAATTATCTATTTTCATCAACAACTCATCTGATGCTATATAAAGTGGAGGTATGACCAGCATCTTATAAGGTG
>JAUNIV010000280.1 GCA_030523385.1 Bacteroidales bacterium
GTTTTGATAAAAAAACAAAATTGAATAACAAAAGGACTTTCTCCGGCAATTTAGAGGCAAGATGATGAATGGTGTTTCATAAAAGTTACACAAATGCCTTGTTTTATGAAGTTTTTTGCCAATAATTAGCCGAATCACACTTTAATTTATAACTTTGCGGCATTAATAAAAACGTGAATTATGGAAAATCAACTGCTTATTTACAATACATTGAGCCGCCGCAAGGAATTGTTCGTGCCTCTTCATGCTCCCCACGTGGGCATGTACGTATGCGGCCCCACTGTCTATGGCGATGCCCATTTGGGTCATGCACGTCCGGCCATTACTTTCGACTTGCTTTATCGCTACCTCACCCACTTGGGTTATAAGGTGCGCTACGTGCGAAACATCACCGACGTGGGCCACCTGGAGCACGATGCCGACGAAGGCGAAGACAAGATTGCCAAGAAAGCCCGGCTGGAACAGTTGGAACCGATGGAAGTGGTGCAATATTACCTCAACCGCTACCACAAGGCCATGGAGGCACTGAACGTATTGCCGCCCAGCATAGAGCCGCACGCTTCGGGACACATCATCGAACAGATTGAACTGGTAGAAGAAATCCTGAAGAACGGATATGCCTACGTGAGCGAAGGTTCCGTATATTTCGATGTGGCCAAATATAACAAAGACCACCGCTATGGCAAACTGTCCGGACGCAACCTGGACGATGTGCTCAATACCACCCGCGAACTCGACGGACAGAGCGAAAAGCATAATCCTGCCGACTTTGCCCTGTGGAAGTGTGCACAGCCCGAACACATCATGCGCTGGCCAAGCCCGTGGAGCAACGGTTTCCCCGGCTGGCATTGCGAATGTACGGCCATGGGACGGAAGTATCTGGGCAACCACTTCGACATCCACGGAGGAGGCATGGACCTCATCTTCCCCCACCACGAATGCGAGATTGCACAGAGCGTGGCTTCGCAAGGCGACGACATGGTGCACTACTGGATGCACAACAACATGATTACCATCAACGGACAGAAGATGGGAAAGTCATACGGCAACTTTATCAACCTCGAAGAGTTCTTCAACGGCACGCACAAGTTGCTGACGCAGGCATACAGCCCGATGACTATCCGTTTCTTCATCTTGCAGGCACACTATCGCAGCACGGTGGACTTCGGCAACGAGGCCTTGCAGGCAGCCGAAAAGGGTCTGCAACGACTCACCGAGGCCGTGAAGGGACTGGAACGCATCACCCCGGGCAAGCAGACAACGGGCATAGAAGGCGTGAAAGAACTGCGAGGCAAGTGTTACGAAGCCATGAACGACGACCTGAACTCGCCCATCGTCATTGCTCACTTGTTCGACGGTGCCCGCATGATTAACACGGTGTTGGACAAGAAAGCAACCATCTCTGCCGAAGACCTGGAGGAACTGAAGAGCGTATTCCACCTGTTCATGTACGACATTTTGGGACTGAAAGAAGAAAGCGCCAACAACGAAGCACGTGAAGAGGCTTACGGCAAGGTGGTGGATATGCTGCTGGAACAACGCATGAAAGCCAAAGCCAACAAGGATTGGGCTACGAGCGACAAGATACGCGACGATCTGGCTGCACTGGGCTTTGAGGTGAAAGATACAAAAGACGGATTTACCTGGCGACTGAACAAGTAAACCGTTTCATTTTTCTTTATTTCTTTATTGAACAAGACGGACTTTCTTTGAAAGCCCGTCTTTATTTTATAAATGATGGTATGAAACGCTCGGTTTGGTGCTTTAAAAAACTTTTTTGACGCCTTAAAAAAATTTTTTGGTACGGTCAAAACACCTGTTTGATACCGTAAAAAATGACTGCTGATAATGAATCAGTTAGCAGGGTTGGGCTCTTTCTTCAGCGTTTCAGGTGCCACCAGCTTGTATAGCTTGTCGCTGGGGCGTATCCTTTCGGGCACTTTGAAAGACACGTGCTGTCCTTTCTTCACCGTATCGACAGGTTTCAGTGCCACGCGGGCTTCGTCGAGCGTCACGAAGAGTGCTCCCGTGGTGGGGCCTGTTATCAACAACTTGTCGCCTACCTTCATCTCTGCGGCTTCTACCAGAAACTCCGCTACCCCGATGTTTGAGAAGTATTTCACGCCTTTACCCACATATACTTTGCGCTCCGTGGCTTCCGAACCATAGTTGCGGCTCCATTCGCCCAACCGCTGGCCTAAGTAATAACCATTCCAGAAACCGCGGTTGAAGACCGTGCGCAGACGCTCGTCCCATGCCTGTTTCTTCTCGTCGGTGAATGTACCTTCCAGATAGGAACGGATGGCTTCCTTGTAGCATTCCACCACCGTGCGCACGTACTCCGGTCCGCGGGCACGTCCTTCTATCTTGAACACCCGGACGCCCGATTCTATCATCTGGTCCATGAAGTGAATGGTTTTCAAGTCTTTGGGCGACATGATGTACTTGTTGTCCACTTCCAGTTCTATGTCGCTTTCCTTGTCTTTCACCTCGTAGGCACGCCGGCATATCTGCATGCAGGCTCCCCGGTTGGCCGAAGCATTCATCTCGTGCAGGCTGAGGTAGCATTTGCCCGACACGGCCATGCAGAGCGCACCGTGGCAAAACATCTCGATACGCACCAGTTCGCCCTTCGGTCCTCTGATTTGTTCCCGCTGAATGACATCGTAAATGGCACGCACCTGCGTCAGGTTCAGTTCGCGGGCCAATACCACCACATCGGCAAAGCGGGCATAGAACTTCAGAGCCTCAGCATTGCTGATATTCAGTTGGGTAGAGAGGTGTACCTCCTGCCCTACCTCGTTGCAGCAGGCCATCACGGCCACATCGGCGGCTATCACAGCACTGATGCCCGCCTCGCGTGCCGCGTTGACAATGGTGCGCATCAAGGCTATGTCTTCGTCGTAGATAATGGTATTGATGGTGAGGTAGCTCTTGATGCCGTGTTCCTCGCAGATGGCGGCAATCTCGCGCAAGTCGCCAATGGTAAACGTACTGGCCGAACGGGCGCGCATGTTCAGGCTCTCGATACCGAAATAGATGGAATCGGCACCCGCCTGTATGGCAGCAGCCAACGACTCGCGGGAGCCTACGGGAGCCATGATTTCAAAGTCTTTTATATCGTACATAGATGTTTTATTAGAATATTGCGTGCAAAGGTAGGAGTTTTTCTGTACTTTTGCACCCAAATTGAAGACAATATATGAAGATTAGAAATATAGATTTGGGCGAATGCCCCGTTGTCCTCGCCCCGATGGAGGATGTGACCGACCCGGCTTTCCGGTTGATGTGCAAGAAATTCGGAGCCGACATGGTATATACGGAGTTCGTATCGGCCGATGCACTGATACGTTCGGTGGATAAGACCCTGAAGAAACTGACTATCAACCAGGAGGAACGTCCCGTAGCCATCCAGATATACGGACGGGACACCGCCACCATGGTGGAAGCGGCACGGATAGTGGAGGAAGCACGCCCCGACATACTGGACATCAACTTCGGATGCCCCGTGAAGCGCGTGGCAGGCAAGGGTGCCGGAGCAGGCATGCTGCAAAATATTCCGCTCATGCTGGAGATTACGCGTGCCGTGGTAGATGCCGTGAGCATCCCCGTCACCGTAAAGACCCGGTTGGGATGGGACAGCGAACATAAAATCATCGTAGATCTGGCCGAACAACTGCAAGACTGCGGCATAGAAGCACTGACTATCCATG
>JAUNIV010000281.1 GCA_030523385.1 Bacteroidales bacterium
TTGCACGTCTTTAACAAAAAGTTTCGCGAAACTTTCCGGAAATTATGCCAAACTTCCGGCAATACTTCGTATAAAATGATGGGAAATTCTAACGGAATTACTACGACGACTGTGCATGATTGTAGCACGAACTTTCATCGTTATCGTGGGGACAGACCCGTTGTCCGCCCCCGCAGGTAGTGATATTTATAATGCGTTCAGCAATGCTTTCTTGATGGTATCCGCACCCGGGAATCCGGTATATTTCTGCACAATGCCTCCTTCCTTATCTACAATGATATAAGTGGGCACGCCTTGCACCTCAAACTGCTTGCACAGATACGCCCATTGCTCATTCGTCACGCGGTAATGCTCGCCGTGAATATCGGGAATCATGTTTTCCCATGTCTCTTGAGGAGAGTTTTCTCCGGCTATGAACACATATACGATGTCTTTATCGGCCAGTTCTTCTTTCATCGGCTTCATCAGCTTCATGGCCATCTTGCAGGGACCGCACCAAGTGGCCCAAAAATCTACCAGCACCACCTTGCCTTTGAAGGGAGAAACGATGGAATAGAACAAATCTTCGTTGTTCACATCGCCGGCTTCGTTTACGGTGAATCCTGTCTTTTTCTTATTGGCTTCCAGGGTTTCCAGCAAACGGGTGTTCATGGCAGTGAGCCGATCGCAATAATAGGGAACGGACATTTGGCGGGCAGACTGAAATTCTTCTTCCGTCAGCGGTTTGAAATCCAATACTTGCAGAGCAAGCGTCATGCCGCGTTCCAAATCAAAATAAAGTCCCTCGCTGCTACCCATCCGTTTGGGCAGCACCTCGTTCATCATATATGCCATGCGCTTCTCCGAATATTCTTGAAACAGAGCTTCATACTTGTTTCGCAGTTCTCTCATCTCTTGCAGGTGTGCCGGAGTCTCCTTGCCGGCCTCCACATCGCTTCTGTACTCACGGATTATCTGCGCATCCGAAGCAGAGACCTTGTCGGACGAGAGGATATAACTGTATATGTCTTTCATGTTGCCGTCCAGCTCCACATCCATCTCATACTTCAAATACTTCACCGATTGGGAATAGCCGTTGCAATAGAGCATTTCGGGAGAGTTAAAGATGCCCAAATAGTCGTAATAATCTTCGCTCATGTTTACGCGCTGGAACTTCCGATAGGCTTCTTCGCGCGGCAATCCGCTGTGTGTCACGAACGAGTTCATCAGGTAAGCCGTAATGCTGCTCAATGATTGGGCATACCGGTACCGGGTTTCTATCAGCAGCAATTCGCGGCAGGCTTCGCTTATTTTCTTGTCGTCCTGTATCCGGCTTTTCATTTCTTCCATCTTCCGGGTGCAGTAATCCTTGTATTGGTCGGCCGACATGTTGTAAATGTCTTTCAGGAAGGCAGCGTCATACTCCCATGATGCTGTCCATTGGTGTTCCGGCAGATTCAGTTCGTTGTTCAGCCGTGCCATGGCTCCCGCACACATCACCTGTTCTTCGTTCGCAGGACGGTCTTTCAGCAAGCGGCTCTGCCTGCGGCTTATTTCGCGCAGATTGACAGCCACCGAAGTCTCCTGTCCCGGCACCAAAAACAGCCGGATTGATCCCATCCCCGCGCGCAAAGTCACCAAAGAAGGAGCATGCAGTTCCACTTCCGTCCGGAAGCTGCCGTCGGCATCGGGGGTGATGGAGATTTCGTCGTAGTTGCCTGTCAGGAAGTCGCATCTGCTGATGAATGTCTCTATCCGATAGTGGGGCTGATAACCCAACAGTTTTCCGCTCACCACAGCCTTTCCTCCCGTGAGCCGGGCTTCCGGGAGCGGTTCGTCACGCACCTCGCCCTGTTTAGCCACAGATTCGGGCAATTCCGGTTTGGGCAACTTGCCGTCCAGACGGATTCCCCACACCTTGAAACAGTCGTCACAATCGCTTTCTATAAAGTCTATTACCTTTACCGTGGGTGGCAGCAGCGGAAACACCAGACTGAAAGATGCTTCTCCGCTATCGGGCATCCAGAAGTTATCGTCCAGCTTGATACCGTTGCCGGAACGGATGGGGTATTTCTGCCCGTTATCTGCCAGCAAATAACTTTCGCTACTGATTCTTATCCAATAATGAGGGCGATAAAACGCCTTGATATCCAACACCGTGGCCGTATCGGACAGCACCACGCGGTCTATCTCGACACTGGAGGTATTACTCACAACAAAGGAGGGTTGCTGAACTACCCTGTCTTTGGCCTGCAAGATACAGCAACTTGCCACGGCCAGCAATAGAATGTTTAATCGTTTCATGTGTATATATCAATTGGTTAATGATGACGTCAGTGTGTCCTTCTTTTCCGCCGGAACGGCTTTCACCGGTATTCCTTCGCGGAAGAAGCCTTCTTCCTTCCACTTCCTGATTTTCTTCCAGGCATGCTGGTAGTAGGTAATGCGGTCTTCGGCCGGATTGCCGTTTTCGTCGAGCGCATAACGCTCATTTTCAGGAACCGTTGCCATGTATTTTTCGTAATAAAGAATGGCGTTCTTTTCATCTTTCAGCCACTCGTAACGGGTGGCTATGGTGTAGAGGAGGGAGTTCTTCCGGGTGTAAGAGTATAGCTTCTTCAAGGCTTCTATCTCTCTTTTGCTGTCAAGTCCACGTTGGTAACAATCTGCCAGCCCGTCGTAGAGGCGTGCCATCACGCTGTCCGAGGGCACGGTAAGGTTCAGCGCCTCTTCCATATACTCCACCCCTTCCTGTTTCCACGAAGTGCGGACTGCCGATTTGGCCAGATAATAGAGCACATTCACGTCCGAAGGATTCTTGTCGTAGGCTTCTTTCAGATTGTCGTACGCACCATAAAACCAATTATCTCCGTAATGGGACACTCCTAAATAATAGAGGGTGAGGAAACTGCGGTCGCCTTGCCTTTTCAGGGCTTCGTAACGCTCCACGGCTTTCGCGTAGTCTTTCAGCATGCAGTAGGCTTTCGCATTCTGCCGGTTCACGTCGATGCTGACGGTATCGGTCAGGCGATATCGTTCGGTCACGTCGATGGCGTCGGCATACTGGCGGTTGTCGTTGAACAGCCCGGCTATGCGAGCCACCGTCCAGGCATCTAACGAGTCGCGCCGATAGGCAATGTTGTAGCTGAAGAACGCACTGGCGGGGTCTTTCAGTCCCTCGTATGCCTGCCCCAAATACTTGTAGCCGGTGGCAGACAGGGTGTCACGTTCCAGCCATCCGTGGCAAGCCGTGCGTGCCTCTTCATAGTCTTCTGCCGAAAGCAGGGAGCGTATGAACTGCAACCGGAAATAGTTGTTCTCCGGTTGCAGGTTCACCGCTTTCTGATAGTAATCGGCTGCCCGGCGGGCATTGCCCAACCACTTGTAACACTCTGCCAGTTCTATCATCACCCGCGTATCAGTGCTGTCTTTCGCGGCCAGCGCACTGAGCACCCCTGCCGCTTCGGGATAGCGGTTCATGGCTTTCAGCGCACGCGCCTTAGCCATCAGGAGCAGCGAGTCGCCACATTCGGGTGTCACCCATGCGATTACTTTCTCATAATCATATTCCTCCATCGCCTTGCGGATGTCTTCTTCCGTTTGAGCGAACAGGGAGCACGGTATTGCATACAACAATAGCAGCAGTGTTACAAAATGTTTCATAGTTTCTTTCCATTTAAAATCCAAACAAAGTTGGATAATTCATTAATAATTAACTTT
>JAUNIV010000282.1 GCA_030523385.1 Bacteroidales bacterium
TGCGTTGGGACATGAGTTTTTTCCACGACTCATCTTTTCCCAACATATCCACCCATGTTTCCCAACCGGGTGTTGGCTCTGAATCAGCCGGTTGTGAAGTGTTTGGCGGCGTTGCAGAAGGTGCAACCGTAGAAGTAGGTGGTTGTTTGGCAGGCTTAGCAGCAGACACAGAAGCATACGATTCACTAATAACAGGTTTAACAAAAATATCTTCCTCCTCAGAGACCTGTGATTTAGGCGAAGCATCTTTCTTTTGTATCTCTTCTTCGGAAGAAGAAGAGATTTTTTCTTTTATATCTTTATTCTTCTTATTTATATTTATATTTATATTATTATATACCTCATCAGGTGAAAAAGTTTTCTCGCTGGTTTTCAAAGATTTATCACTTTTCGCAGTTTCTTTCTTATCGCTGTCTTGATTCAATGTTTGGCCAAACTTCCGCTCAAAAGGCTGCATTTTTTGAATCAGTTCTTCCGAATGGAAGGTGTCTCCTTCGATGACAAACAGGTCATATTCCATCACGATTCTTTTCAGTTTGCGGATGTTGCTGCTGCATAGGCGGGCTATGTAGGACACGGAGTCCAACAAGGCGGTATAGCCGTCCTGCGCATGGAGGTATTCCATGATTACCCAATAGGCACCATATCCGGCCATGCCTTCATGTTTGATAAGATTCATCACTTTTGCGTTGTTACGCACATTCCTGTCGTGCGGAAAGTAAAAACTCTTCGTTGCCATATATCTTTGTTTCCAATTTTATTAAATGATACTATTTCCGTAATCGTCCCACGTGGGTGCATTCGGGCGGAAAATATTCCGCCCCTACGGTTAAGTCGAATGCTCTTTTCAAAAGGAGCACAAAGATACTAATTTTCTCCTTAAAAATTGAGATGCGAAGCTATAAATGCAGAATTGAGCAGAAAGAAAATGCACACGCCCAAAGCCACTAACCAAAGAAGGATGAAAATGACTTTCGTCACGGTGGACATGGGCTGCCATCCGCCAAAGCAACGCATCAGCAGGTGAATCAATCCCACGATGGGAATGCCGATGACCAGTATGCCGCTGATGGAAAGCAAGGCCATGGACCAGGGATGTAAGTTCACTAAACTCCAATCTACCGAAGGCAGTACCTCATAGAGCACGGCAGGCACAGCGGCAATCAGCCCGGTGGCCACCATGAACAAAGCCAGCAGCACAACTAACAACACCAGCAACACAGGAGCACAGCAAATGCCGATGAGCACCAGCAGGAACTTGATAAGAAAACCTGCCACGGCTACAATGCCCTCGCCCACTTTTTGGAGGATGCTGCGCGAATGGTCGGAACGGACATAATCGTTCACCCGCTCGAATCCGTCGGTCACCGTGCGGCCTATATTCTCTACGTTGATAGGCTCTCCCCTCATGGCTAACTTTTCGGCAGCGGTGTTGGCCAACGGGATGATAATCCAGGCTACAATGTAAACCACAATAAAGGCATGCACAAAGCAACCCAACAGCAGGGCAATGAGCCGCAACACAACGACGTTGCAACCGATGTAGGCCGACAGACCGGACATCACACCGCCCAACACGCGGTCGTCCGGGTCGCGGAACAGGCGGCGGACGCGGTTGCTGCCCGTTGTTTCAGAACGGCGCGTCTCCTCGCCTGCTTCGGCATCCGAAAATTCTTCGGGCTTGCCCATGCGGGCTATCACCTCTTCCACGTCTTCAATCGTAATGACCTGCCGGTCGTTGTTCAGCCGGTCGGCAAACAGTTCGGAGATGCGCTGCTCCATGTCGCGCACTATTTCTTCGGCACCCTCTTCGCGACGGAAGTGCAGGCGCAGATTTACCAGATAATTGTCCAACAGGCGATAAGCGTCTTCATCAATGTGAAAAACCGTTCCGCCCAAATTGATGGTCAAAGTCTTTTTCATTGTTCTATCTTGTTTTTAGTTGTTTTTCAAATGGTTCACCGTCTCTGTCAGTTCTTTCCAGGCCATGTCCAGCCCGTTCAGGAAGTCTTCGCCCGGCGGAGTCAGGCGATAGTATTTGCGGGGCGGTCCTTGCGTGGACTCCACCCACTCGTAGGAAAGCAGCCCGTCGTTCTTCAGCCGGGTAAGCAACGGATAGAGCGTGCCCTCCACCACAATGAGCTTCGCTTCTTTCAGCTTCAGGATGATGTCTGAAGCGTATGACGGCTCTTTGTGCAACAGCAACAGGATGCAATACTCCAGCATCCCCTTGCGCATCTGAGATCGTACATTATCTACATTCATAACTTATACTACTTTGTTTGGCACAAATATATGCATTATTTTAGTACCTTGTATTACAAAGTACCTTTTATTTTGCATAAATTAAGCATTCAAGGAAGAAAAGAGCAGGCTTTAGGCCGATAGTTCACGACAAAAGCCGTATCTTTGTCTGTAGTGACAATCTCTTTAACAAGACATCTTTTTACGCATGAATTATTTTGTTTATCAGACACCTGTCGGCCCGCTCACCATCTGCGAGGAGCAGGGGAAGATAGTCGCCATAAGCACACACCGCCCCTTGCCAGTCGGCACGGAGCAGGAAACCGAAGTAATAAAGCAGGCACATACGCAACTGTCGGAATACTTTGAAGGCCGGAGAAAGACGTTCGACTTGCCATTGGCTCCTCAAGGCACTACCTTCCAGCAACGGGTGTGGCAGGCACTGTGCGACATCCCCTACGGAGAAACACGCAGCTACAAGCAGGTGGCACAGGCCGTGGGGAATGCGAAAGGCGCGCGTGCTGTGGGCATGGCCAACAACCGCAACCCACTGATGATTGTGGTGCCTTGCCACCGGGTGACGGGCAGCAACGGACGGATGGTGGGCTATGCAGCCGGGATAGAGAAGAAAGAGTTTTTACTTAGACTGGAAGGGAGTTTACTATGAATGAATATCGCATTGACGGGATGACCGTGAAAGAACATCTGCTGAAACTGGCGGAAAACGGAAACAAAAAGTTTACGGAATCATTGAACCCGGGCGTGGAGCATGTGTTGGGCATCCGCATCCCCGACCTGCGCCGACTGGCCGCACAGATAGCCAAAGACGACTGGCAGGAATACCTACGTACTGCCGACACGCACTACATGGAGGAGCGCATGCTGCAAGGCATGGTGATAGGACAGCTGAAGATGAAGGACACGGAAGCATATCTGGAGCTGGTGGCGGGCTTCGTGCGGATTATCAACAGCTGGTCGGTGTGCGACACGTTCGACTTCTGCGGCAAACAACGCTTTGTGGATAAGAACAAGGAAAGGGTATGGACGTTTCTGGAGCAATGGATGGCCTCCGACAGGGAGTATGAGATACGCTTCGGGGTGGTCATGGCAATGGCACACTACGTGGACGAAGAGTATATAAATAAGGTATTGCAATGGATGAACCGCATAAGCCACGAAGGATATTACGTGAAGATGGCGGTGGCATGGGCATTGTCGGTGTGTTACGTGAAGTTTCCGCAGCCCACCATGCAGCTACTGGAAAACAACCGCCTGGACGACTTTACGTACAACAAGACGTTGCAGAAAATCACGGAGTCTTACAGGGTAAGCGCGGAACAAAAGGCAGTGATACGGGGCATGAGGCGGCCATCGACCGGCAAAAAACATGCATGATAGGAACTTTTCGGGCTTTCAGGCAAACTTCTTATCATAAAATTTAGCACTTTTGC
>JAUNIV010000283.1 GCA_030523385.1 Bacteroidales bacterium
ATTGCATAAGATTGTGGTGGTCTATCGGGGAATGGAGATGGCGGTTTGTGAGGAAGTGTAGTCCCATTACACGATTAAATACAGGGAGGCCAAACAGAGCTTGTTACTTACAAACCAAGCACAACAGGCAACTAAACCTCTCTAGCCCTTATCCGGTTAAAATATTCATCTATACGATATGCCGGATTATTGCCATATCTCTCTTTCAACTCCTGTTCTGTGTTGATTAATGTTCTTGAAGCTATATTGAATCGTTCCAAGGCAATATAGAACTGCAAGGTGTCATTATTCAGATCATCGTCCAGGAAAAATAAATTCCGGATGGTTTCCTGGTAGCTTTTCCCCTGACAATGCATCTGTCTTGCCTTTGTGAAATAATGTATGGCGTTTTCAGCCAAGAATGACAGGTGCGTATTTGTCGGATTACTCTTACGGGTGGCATTTTTCACACGTCTGAAGAATGTAATCCGACGGTCGGTATAGTTATCTGCCGGCTTGAGTGCTGCGATAGGGAGAATTACCCCTCTGCTTTTCATGAAATCATCAATCTTCTTATCTTCCTCCCGGCTACTCCCGTAGTAGTAGAAACAATATAGCAACTTATATAAATAGGTAAAGCGTAGCAAATGTAAGTAGATGCCTGCCTTAAACGAATTGTTGAAAAGCGTAGTATTTCTCAATGGAATAATCAGTTCCAAGGTTCTCGACAGGCAAAACAATCCGTCTGATATGAGAAACTCCAATAAGTCCAATTTCATATTCAAATCCTTATTCGCTTGATTTTGCCCGTTTTTATTGTTTGCAAATTCAGGAAAAGAAGCGCAGACCAGCTCTTCCGTTATATCCTTTCCTATATAGTCGGATATATTACTGAACAGAACTCCTTCCAATCCGGAAGAGGGGCATCCCAACAGGCGGGTAAGCATCCATTCATTATATTCCGATTTGAGTTTCAGATTCAGTACGGTAGAAGAAAGTGTACAGCAGGGACGTCTGCCGGTCAGGATGTCCGAACGGTAAAAAGAAGCCAATGCTCCGGCATGCTTCTTTCTATCATTGCCGGTAACAATCCTGTACAGATGCAGCCTCAGCCTGTAATAAACATATAGCAACTCTTCCACGTCCGGCACCAAAGTAAGGTCAGAACTATCAATGTGCTGAAACATCTCCATCCCTTTCATCCATTGCAATACGTCAAGTTCGGATAGGTTGATATGTTCATATTGCCGGTATTGCGAAATTAGGAAGTGTTCGCTCAAATGATGAATCAGTGTCAGGATATTGTCTCCGTCCGTTTCTGCCAGTTCCGGCCGCTCCAGATGCTGCACGTACGCCAGTAGCGAGTATGCAATCTCTTTATAACATTTAGTTGATAAGCTCCGTTCGCAAGAGACATTATAAAGGCGTGAAGCCGTCCAATAGTAGAGCATAGCCCGCTCTATATTGTTTTTCGGTTCGAAGCCAATCGTCAGCTTGCTGCCCTTTACCGCTTCGGAAAATTCCTTTATAAATTGGGTATGAAGCTGATACGTTTTCTCGTATGCCGACAGTTCCACATGCCCCAGATCTTCCAGACTGAGCGCCATGTGATATATATAATTGTCACGCGATGCCTCCTTTTGGCTGTTCACCTCTTCAACCTTGTCCAGCCTTTCTTTCACTTTCAGTGCTTCGTTGCAGAGATGGACACATCTTGCATTGTCACAGTTTGAATGATATTCACTTATCCCTAAAGCCAGGCACAGGCTTCTGTTATAGAATATTCTGGCTGTATATGCTTCTCCCACGGCATCAAACTGTTGGTTCTTGTAATACAGCACATCCCCCATTTTCCGATAGAAGTCGGCTTCTATCAGCGAGTTGGTCTCCCCCTTGAATATCTTATGGAAAATGTCACATGTATCTTTCAGATGTCCGTAACGTATTCCGGTGGTATCTATCTTTTCAAGCACATAGAGCCGGGCTATCAAAGCCAGATGCAGTGTCCTCATATTGTCGAACAGCACGGAGTCTTTCTGTGCATATTTTTGTAATATGCGTATCAGTTCCTCATACAAAATGAAAGCCGAGTTGTCTGTTCTGCGCTTCTCGTGTGCGAGTCCCAGTTTCAGCATCGTACGGTTCAAGAAAGAAATGTCATTCAGCAGTTGGCCGCCCTTTTCCTCTTTCCCGTATTGGTCGGTCCTTATCATCGGCATTACCTTTTCCATGCATTTTTCATATTCCCGTATGGCATCCGAATAGTTTTCCTCCAGCATATAGATGTCACCCAATGAATGATGGATGCTGTTCCTGATATACTTTGTTGTTTCAGTTCCTGTCTCATCAGATTTCAGCACCCTCATATAATGTTCCTTGATACTTTGCATCTCGTCCAAAGAGAAATTGAACATGGACGATACCTCTCCGGATATTTTGGAGTGATAGGATATTTCTTCTGCTATCTTCATCGGGAACTTATAGTGGAACAGTCCGCAGGCAACAGTCGTCAGGTGTGTATGGTTCATGAAGTCGATGATGGAACCTATGTATTCCCTTATTTCGGGAGTCTTGTTTATTTCCAGCAATTCGGGCGTTTGTTCCAGATTGCGCCAGGAAAAACCATTGTTGTGCAGCTTAAAGATATGCGATATGAGAAAAGAAGAAGACACCAGCAATTTGTCACCATACAGGTTGGAGCGGTTGATAATGCTCTGCATGATAGGATAGGTCAGATAGTGGATGAAATTTATCTTCTCCTGTGTGTAATATCCGAAGGACAGGAAGAAACTGTTGCCTGTTCCGTTGCATACTGCCAGCTTCCCGTCTTTATATTCATAAATATCGCTCATTTTTCCTTCCTGCCTCAAATAGTCTCCTTTGCGCACATTCTTTTCGAAGAACAAGGTCATCTTTTTGGGCGAACCGTTGCTGATATAAGTCAGATAGCTTATGAAATGATAAAGTGCAAGCACTTCGTTCCATATTCTGGCCGTACGGCGGTCTTTATCCGGAGTCCCATCCGGCTTCCGTTCGTCTTTACAAAATTCTTTCGGATGGCTTATCCGATAGCGATAATAGTTTTTCAGGCAATATATATTTTGGGTGTCATACCTGTGGTCATTAGACTCCCTGATGATGTCTCTGATTCTTTCGGGTAACAGCTGTTTGCACACAAACTGTTCGGTCATTTGGTTGGTGTTGTTCGTATTGCGGCTGCTGGTCAGGAAGCTGTCTATGTTTATCACTCCGCTGAATATACTGCTGATGGAGAAATCCCTGTCCGACATGTCGGCCAGATAGGCTTCGTACATTTCTCTGCCTGCAATGAAAATAAAGCAGGCTTTGGCAGAAGAAAGGAAGAACTTCATGTTGGCAATGATGCGCAGCACTTCCTGTTTGCGTGTGCGCGATGACACTTTTTGTTCCGGACGTATGGAGAGCTTTTCGAACTCGGGCAGGCTTTCGCTACGTTCAGGACGTTGGGTAGAATCGGTTTTGTCCAATTCGTCAAACACAATCACAATCCGCCTCTTCGGATTGTCTTTTTTCAACAAATCAAGCACCTCTATCAGGTCATATTCTATTTCTTGCGGACTTGCCTGTGGCAGGTTTCTGCTTTGCTTGCCGTTCAGGAGCGACCGGACTCCATTCCAACTTTCCATTTAAAATCCAAACAAAGTTGGATAATTCATTAATAATTAACTTTAG
>JAUNIV010000284.1 GCA_030523385.1 Bacteroidales bacterium
TAGTTTGCAAGCGTCGTTTCTTTAACGCCAGCTTTTTGGGCAACCTCCTTTTGGCATCGGAGGTTTAACTTTGCTCCAATTAATATTGTATCAAAATTTTTATTTATGGGTGTAAATCGTGTTTATAAATTTAATATTAACCTTAAAATTATGATTTATGTTTGAACAGAAAGGAAGAATTTATGTGTTGTTGCTTTTCTTGGGCGCACATGTGGGATTCGGCTATTCATCGGACGCGGTCGGGAATGTGCCTGATACCGGAATTTCGCAACAGGATGGCAGATGTACAGGGCTTGTTCGCGACGCATCGGGCGAGTCTGTCATAGGTGCTTCCGTTGTCGTGAAAGGCACGACCAACGGAACAATCACCGGACTGGATGGTGATTTTGTATTGAACAATGTGAAGACAGGAGACGTTATCCTTGTCTCGTTCGTAGGTTATACTTCGCAGGAGGTGAAGTGGACAGGAAAACCTTTGGACATTGTACTTCAGGAAGATACGCAGACATTGGACGAAGTGGTGGTAACTGCATTGGGCATGAAGCGTGAAGCTAAGGCATTGGGGTATGCCATGAAAGAGCTGAAAGGTGATGAACTGAACACAAATGTTGTCAATCCCGTGTCGGCACTACAAGGAAAGGTGGCTGGTGTCGAAATCAGCCAGTCGGATGGTGGATTGTTTGGCAGCAACAAGATTTTGATTCGCGGTGCCTCTACTTTGGGGTCGAACAATCAGCCCATCTATGTAGTGGATGGCGTGATTCTCGACAATAGTGTCTACGAAGGTGTAGCCGATGATACTCACTCAAGTGACTATGGAAACGAGCTAAAGAATCTCAATCCCGATGATTTCGAAACAGTGTCGGTACTGAAAGGTGCGGCTGCCACTGCCCTCTATGGTTCGCGTGGATTGAATGGTGCCGTGGTGATTACCACCAAATCCGGTAAAGGGAAAAAAGGGCTGGGCATTAATTTTAGCCAGACGCTTGGCATAAATAAGCTGACTTCATCGCCCAATTTCCAGAACCTTTATGGCGAGGGCTACTTGCCTGGATACGTGTCATACGGTGATACGGATGCCAATGGTGATTACTATATATATAATACGAACCAGTTCTACACCAATGCCAACGGTCAGCATACCTTAATTAATCATCCGGGCGGATTAGGATGGGGACCAGCCTACGATGGCAGTGACATAGAGTATTACGATGGCACCATCCGTCCGTATCAGGCATATAAGAATAATTACAAGGATGCCTTTCAGACGGGATTCAATTCGAACACCAACTTTTCTATCAGCGGTGGCAATGACCGAACCACGTTCTATACCTCTCTTTCCTATAAATATGCGGAGGGAACCACACAGAATAATACATTCAACCGCTTGTCTTTTTTAGGAAAGGCATCGCACAAGATAACCGATCGCGTAGAGTTGGAAGCAAGCATGTCGTTTGCCAACTCTTCGCCTCGCAATGCACAAAAAAACATTGGTTCATTTTTCATTGATGGCACTTTTACCCGTTCATACGATTCGAACGACAAAATGAATTACAAAGGAGCGCATGGTGGAGTGGCAAGCTCCAGTTATGGTGATGAATATGGCTACATGCCGGGCACTGACCTTTGGTGGTCTATTTATGAGAATGATTACCGTCAGAAAGAAACCTCCGTACGTCCTTCTTTGAAACTGAATGTAGATTTGCTGGACTGGTTGAAATTTACGACCGAAGCTAATTACAACTACTATTATACCCGCTATGAAGACAAGCAGCCAGGCAGCGGATATGCCAACGAAGGAGGTTATTATGCTTTGGGCAATACAACCAAGGAACAGACCAACCTGAATGCCAATTTCACGGCCAACAAGTCTTTGGGAAGTGGTTTTGAGATTCATGGTTTCTTGCGTGGAGAGTATTATCACAGTTTTTCGCAGGCGCAAAGTATGAACACTAACGGTGGCTTGGTAGTACCCAATCAGTATTTCATTGGTAATTCTAAAAATAATATTTCATATTCGGGTAAAGTGTATGGCGAAAAGACCATGCTTTCCGTGGCCGGACAGGTGGGAGCCAGTTGGAAGGATCAGATTTACCTCGACATAACCGGACGAAATGACTGGTCATCTTCTTTGGTCTATGGCGACGGACATGGCACGTATTCCTATTTCTATCCTTCGGTTTCGGCTTCGTGGCTGCTGAGTACCACGTTCCGAGAGAAGCTGCCCGATTGGATTTCGTTTGCCAAAGTACGTGCTTCGTGGGCGCAGGTAGGCAACGATACCGAACCTTACATTATTAATACTGCTTATTCGCTCAATACTTCTACAGTCAACGGGAATAAAGTGTATGCTACCTCTTTGAGCAATACCACGTATGACAGCAACCTGAAGCCCGAGCGAAAGAACTCATGGGAAGTAGGTTTGGACTGGAGATTCCTGAATAACCGCATCGGGGTGGACTTTACTTACTACAAAGAAAACACCACAGATCAGATTATGCAAATTTCCGTTCCTTCTGTGTCGGGGCAGTCTTACCAGTATGTCAATGCAGGAAACATTCAGAATGCCGGTGTAGAGCTGGCTGTCAATACGACCCCTGTCCAGACTAAAGACTGGCAGTGGGATTTGAATTTCACTTATACTCGTAACCGTTCTAAGATAATCTCCCTACATGAGAATGTAGCTGATTATATCATTCTGGCCGGCGACCCCCAATATGGAAACTATCGCATTGCTTCCGTTGCAAAAGTGGGTGGAGAATACGGTTTGTTGATTACCGACTCAGCCGTAAAATACGACAGTGAGACCGGTCTGCCTGTTCTTTCGTATAACTCGACCACGCAGAGTGCCTATTACACCCGTTCGGGAGAACTGACGGAGATTGGTTCCATTAATCCCGACTTTTTGGGATCTATGGCCACTACATTAAGATATAAGAATTGGGCGCTCAATGTTTCGCTCGATGCACGTTTTGGCGGATACGTGGCATCCTACGGCAGCCGTTATGGCACGGCGTATGGCTTCACTGCTTCTTCACTGGCATATCGGGACGAGGCACACGGAGGTACTACATTCACTTCGATGTGGGATGGCATTACCTACTCGGATGGTGTTGTGCCCGATGGTATTTTCTTGACCGGCACGGAGATAGCCCAACCCGATGGGAGTACTTACGTGGTAGGAGCGGGCGCATCATCTACCGGTGAAACCTTCAAGGAATTGATGGAAAAAGGTGTCATCGAACCGACACATGCCAGTGCCTGGCATTATCGTAACAACCAATGGACTAATCCTTCTTACGACCGTGGCGTTGTGACCGATGCATGGTTCACCAAACTTAATTACATTGCCTTGCGCGAGGTTTCACTTTCTTACCGAATGCCTCAAACCATTGCCAATAAAATCCATGCAAAGAATCTGACACTGACTTTGACCGGACGCAACTTGGGTTATCTGCTTAACTCGATGCCCAATGGTGAGAATCCCGAATCAGTGCGTGGTACGGCAGCCGGAGAATTCCGTATTCGCAGCTTCGATGGCGTGACGTCCAGCTTTACATTCACCATCAATGCCGGATTTTGAGTGAGAAACATATCGTATGAAAAACTATTAAAGATGAAATTGACAATGAAACCCTCATGACAATTTATAAGTCGCCAAAGTAAATGAAAAGTGGCTG
>JAUNIV010000285.1 GCA_030523385.1 Bacteroidales bacterium
CGGACGGATAGCAGCGTGAGGACAAACGTAAGCACACTTGTTACACTGGATACAGCATTCGGGATTCCATTCGGGGACGAAAGCTGCTACACCACGTTTCTCGTACTGAGCTGTTCCTTGATGCCAAGTACCGTCTTCGATACCCTTGAAAGCAGATACCGGCAGCAAGTCGCCGTCTTGTGCATTGATAGGACGTACCACTTCGTTGATGAAAGCCGGATCATTGTTTTCAGCCTTCGGGTCATCGGGCAGAGAAGCCCAAGCCGGATCAACGGTCAGCTGCTTGTATTCGCCACCGCGATCTACGGCCGCGTAGTTCTTGTTTACTACGTCTTCACCCTTCTTGCCGTAAGACTTCACGATGAATTTCTTCATCTGTTCTACTGCCAAATCTACAGGGATAACGCCTGTGATACGGAAGAATGCAGACTGGAGGATGGTATTGGTACGATTACCCAAACCGATTTCCTGTGCAATCTGTGTAGCGTTGATGTAGTAAACAGTGATGTTATGCTGAGCAAAATATTTCTTCACCTTGTTAGGCAGGTTCTTTGCCAGTTCTTCGCCTTCCCAGATGGTGTTCAGCAAGAATGAACCGTTGTCACGAAGACCGCGAGTTACATCATACATGTGCAGGTAAGCCTGAACGTGGCAAGCCACGAAGTTAGGTGTATTTACCAGATAAGTAGAACGGATAGGCGTATCACCGAAACGCAAGTGAGAGCAAGTGAAACCACCAGACTTCTTAGAGTCGTATGAGAAGTATGCCTGGCAGTGCTTGTCGGTATTGTCACCGATGATCTTTACAGAGTTCTTGTTGGCACCTACTGTACCGTCAGCACCCAAACCATAGAATTTGGCTTCGAACATACCTTCGCCACCCAATGCGATTTCTTCTTCTTGCGGCAGAGAAGTGAATGTTACATCATCCACGATACCTACGGTGAAGTGATTCTTCGGCATCGGGAGAGCCAAGTTCTTGAATACGGCAAGGACTTGTGCCGGAGTAGTATCCTTAGAACCCAAACCATAACGTCCACCAACGATAACCGGAGCATTTTCTACGCCGTAGAAGCAGTCCTTAACATCCAAGTAGAGCGGTTCGCCGTTAGCTCCCGGTTCCTTAGTACGATCCAGTACGGCGATAGTCTTTGCAGTCTTAGGTACAGCTGCCAAGAAATGTTTGGCAGAGAACGGACGGTAGAGGTGTACTGATACCAAACCTACCTTTTCGCCCTTAGACATCAAGTAGTCGATAGCTTCGCGGGCAGCTTCGGTTACAGAACCCATGGCGATGATGACACGTTCTGCATCTTCAGCTCCATAGTAATCGAACAATCCGTGAGGACGTCCGGTGATCTTACCTACTTCCTTCATGTATTCTTCTACGATAGCCGGAACTGCTTCATAGAAGTTGTTGCAAGATTCGCGGTGCTGGAAGAAGTGGTCGGGGTTTTCGGCCATGCCTCGTGCTACGGGCTTGTTGGGGTTCAGTGCACGCTGACGGAATTCAGCCAATGCCTGTTGGTCTATAAGCGGAGCGAGGTCATCATTCTCCAGCATTTCTATCTTCTGGATTTCGTGTGAAGTACGGAATCCGTCAAAGAAGTTCACGAAAGGTACACGGCTCTTGATAGTGGCCAGATGGGCAACACCTGCCAAATCCATAACTTCTTGTACAGAGCCTTCGCACAACATGGCAAAGCCAGTCTGGCGAGTGGACATGACGTCTTGGTGGTCACCAAAGATACACAGTGCATGTGAGGCCAGTGTACGGGCCGATACGTGGAACACGCAGGGAAGGAACTCGCCGGCAATCTTGTACATGTTGGGGATCATCAGCAACAAACCCTGTGAGGCTGTGTAAGTAGTGGTCAATGCACCGGCTTGAAGTGAACCGTGAACAGCACCTGCGGCACCGCCTTCAGACTGCATTTCCTGTACCAATACTGTTTCGCCGAAGATGTTCTTGCGGCCTGCGGCAGCCCATTCATCTACGTATTCTGCCATCGTAGATGAGGGAGTGATGGGGTAGATGGCAGCTACTTCGGAGAACATATACGAGATATGTGCAGCAGCCTGGTTACCATCACATGTGATGAATTTTTTTTGTTTAGTCATATAATTACTAATTATTAGGTAATAAAAACTTGTTTTTTCTCAATCAATATAAAAAGCCGAACAGCCAGAGCGGTATCTGATTATCGTGTCCCAACTCCATTTTGTGTGACACGTAATACACGTTGGGGTTGTTCTTATATTTGCTCCCTTGCGCACAGATGCGGAAATGAAGGCCGTTGTCCACCAAGAACGAGGTGCCTTTGTCTCCTCTGTACAGCTTATGGTCTTTATACATGGTGTTCATAAAGAACGTGTCCAGTACATCTTGTTCTTCCACTTTTACGGGATAGATGGAGTACATCAGATTGGTATTGTGCATCATCAGTTTACATGGCTTCTTGGGAAATTCTTCCCCTTTGGGATATACCATATTGATAAGCCGCGCATCTGCCAGATACTTGATGTAGTTCATCACCGTGGCGCGTGAAGTCTGTATCTCGGTAGCCAGTTGGCTGACATTGGGAGCTACAGGTCCGTCAACTGCCAACAAATATAGTAATTTTTTTATTTTCGAGAGATATTTCAGCTCTATTTGTTTGATTAAAAGTATATCTACTTCTATCATCATATTCATGGTCTTCAGCAGATTCTCCGAGAAGTTTCGCTTTTCGAGGAAGAACGGGTAGAAACCGTGGTGCAGGTAGTCTTGAAAATAATCCAACGGATTGACATTGCGCAGGATGGTTTTGGCTATCTGTTCGTGATATTCCAGTATTTCCTGTAAGGTATATGCACGAAAGTGGTTACTGCTTTGCAGGTTCAGATATTCCCGGAAAGAAAAGCCTCTGAGATGATACACTTTTACGATTCCACTCAGTTCAGGGTTCTCTTCTTTAAGACGCATCACAGACGAACCTGTGAATACAATTTTCAGTCCCGGGAAACTGTCGTAACACACACGTAGATGATGGCTCCATTCGGGATACTTGAACATCTGGTCTATCAGCAACACCTTTCCGCCTCGTTTCACAAACTCGGCAGCAAATTCCACCAGTGTGTATTTGGAGAAATAGAAGTTATTCATGTTGATAAACAGACATGCGCGGTTTGTCCCGAACTTTTCTTTTGCGTATTGCAGTAGGAAAGTCGTTTTCCCCACGCCGCGAGTCCCTTTGATGCCGATTAGCCTGTCGTTCCAGTTTATCTCGTCCATCAAGTCTCGGCGTACAGGGGCATTGGTATGTTCCACCAAATAACTGTGCGTTCTGTAGAAAGTTTCCATGATTGGTTCTTTATCGGGTGCAAATATAGCAATACTAATTCAGATTGCAAACCGGAGATTGCAAAATATTATTATTTTCCAAAGAATTTGCCTATCTTTGTCCCGTTATGGAAGTGCTTTGTTTGTTTAATCCGGAAAATGACATGGCTTTGGCCTGTGGAGATGCTTGCTACATGGCACCGGCCAGTGCGTTGCGAATGGCGGCCGACCTCTCTGTGTTGCCGGCATGGTATGCGGCAGAAGATGGTGCGACTGTATGGGTAGATTCTTCCCACAGGGCGGAATGTGCGGCGGAATTGTTATGGGTGGGGACTTCTGTACGATGGACC
>JAUNIV010000286.1 GCA_030523385.1 Bacteroidales bacterium
CATAATTTATATTTTTGATTGATTGGTCGCAAATGTACGATTAATTTTATACTTTTGCACTTTAAATGAGACGTTTTATGATAAATTGACACGGGTCTGCCCCTACAGTTAAATGAAACGAGATAAATAGATATTTTTATGCAAAAAGGAGAAAGAGTAAATTTCGGGAGCAAGATTGGAGCTATATTGGCAGCAGCCGGTTCTGCCGTAGGATTAGGCAATATATGGAGGTTTCCTTATGAGACAGGAAATCATGGAGGGGCTGCGTTTATTCTGATTTATTTGGCTTGTGTATTCCTGTTGGGCATGCCCATCATGATAGCTGAGTTTACCATAGGCCGTCGTTCGAAAGCCAGTACGGGCGGAGCATACAAGGCTTTGGCACCCGGCACACCTTGGAAGTGGGTGGGATATATGGGCGTATTGGCCGGTTTCCTCATCTTAGGATATTATGCCGTGGTGGCAGGATGGACCTTAGAGTATATCCTCGAAGCCGGTGTCAATGGCTTTTCGGGCAAAGGTCCCGATGAGTTTGTGGCCGCTTTTCAAGACTTCTCTAGTGACCCGTTTCGTCCGATGCTTTGGTTGGTGGTGTTCTTGTTGGGCACTCATTTCATTATCGTGAAAGGGGTAAAGAACGGCATCGAACGGTCATCCAAAATACTGATGCCCGTTCTGTTTATCCTCATTGTGATACTGGCCGTTTGTTCCATGACGCTTCCTAATGCAGAGAAAGGCTTGGCTTTTTTGCTGAAGCCCGATTTCAGTAAAGTCACGGGCGATGTGTTTCTTGGTGCCATGGGGCAGGCTTTCTTTTCTTTAAGTTTAGGGATGGGATGCCTATCTACGTATGCTTCTTACTTCGGAAAAGAAACCAATCTGGTGAATACGGCACTCAGTGTGGGCGTGATTGACACTTTTGTGGCTGTATTGGCCGGTCTGATTATCTTTCCGGCAGCTTTCTCGGTAGGCATTCAGCCCGATGCAGGGCCTTCGCTTATCTTCATTACCTTGCCCAATGTGTTCCAGCAGGCATTTGGCGGAGTGCCGTTGTTGGCTTATATCTTTTCGGTCATGTTCTATGTCCTGTTGGCTTTGGCAGCCCTTACTTCCACCATCTCCTTGCACGAAGTGGCCACCGCTTTCCTGCACGAAGACTTTGGATTTACCCGCGGACGTGCTGCCCGATTGGTCACAGCTGGCTGTATCATAATAGGTATATTCTCCTCCTTATCATTGGGAGTGATGCAGGAATATACGCTGTTTGGCAAAGGAGTTTTCGATTTGCTCGACTTCGTGACGGCCAAAATCATGTTGCCTTTGGGCGGATTGCTTTCTTCCATCTTTGTGGGCTGGTATCTGAAACGCTCTGTCTTTTACGAAGAAGTGACGAATGGCGGAACGCTCAAGGCAGGTGTTTGTCGGCTTTGCCTCTTCCTGCTGAGATATGTAGCCCCTATAGCCATCACCTTGATTTTCGTTAACGAGTTGGGACTGATGTAAGACCGGGAATGTGGAAAGACTTCTTTTATTTCTCAAAGGGCGAGCGAAGAGCCGTCCTTTTCCTGCTGTCGGTGTTGGCGATATTCGTTCTTGCAGGGATTTTTCTGCCGCATAGGGAAGAAGAGGCGGTTGGTCTTGATGAGGCCGAACAAGAAGAGATAGCTCGTTTCTTGGCCGGTGTGCGTGAAGCCGAACGCAAAGTTCCTTCCCGTCGGGTGTATGAAAAGCCTGTGAAGAAGGAGCCTGTGTTAGCTCCTTTTGAACCCAATTTAGCCGATTCCATCGAATTTATCCGGTTAGGTTTGCCACCTTTCATGGCGCATAATATCCTCAAATACCGACAGGCCGGAGGCAAGTTCAGAACGGCCGATGATTTCTCCCGCATCTACGGACTCAGCGAAGAACAATTCCATACGCTGAAACCTTACATTTATATATCGGAGGCTTTCCAACGCAAACAAGACACGGTGAAGCATACCGTCCGGCAGGATGTCTCTGTGGAGAAAGATACCTTGCTTTACTACAAATATCCCGAAGGTACGTTGGTAGATGTCAATGCGGCAGATACAACGGAGCTGAAGAAGATTCCGGGCATAGGCAGCGGAATAGCACGCACGATTGTGGCCTACCGCAATCGCTTGGGAGGTTTCTATGAGGTGGAGCAGCTCAAGGAAGTAAAGTATGTGGACGAAGAGATGATGAAATGGTTCAAATTGGAGAATCCTTCTATCCGGCAGATTCCTGTCAACCGGTCAGGACTGGACAAGCTGCGTGCCCATCCGTATATCAATTTCTATCAGGCGAAGGTTATCATTGAGCACAGGCGGAAGAACGGTGCATTGAAAAGTCTTTCCCAACTCTCCCTCTACGAGGAGTTTACTGAGAAAGACTTGGAACGCTTGTCACACTATTTGGTGTTCGATTAATCATATTATCTAATAGTGTCAAAGATTTGTATTTATTTTGTAATCCATATAGGCTGAATGCATTATCTTTGTAAGCGCTTTATTTATTAGATAATGATTGATACATTAACGTCTTTGCGATTTATATTTGCCCTCATGGTATTCGGGGCACACTGCTATGTAATAGATGACTTTTTCAATGACCACTTTTTCAAAGAAGGCTTTGTAGGGGTTAGTTTTTTCTTTGTGTTGAGCGGTTTCATCATAGCCTACAACTATCAGGAGAAGTTGCAGGCAAACGAGGTGAGCAAACGCACCTTTTGGGTGGCACGCATAGCACGGGTATATCCCCTGCATTGGCTGACGTTGCTGGTCGCGGCAATCTTGGGTAACTATGTGGTTGCATCGGGAACGGTGGACTGGCTGAAGCATTTCTTTGCTTCCTTTGTCCTCGTACAGGCTTACGTGCCGCAGCCGGATTACTTCTTTTCGTTCAACAGCCCTTCGTGGAGCCTGTGTTGCGAACAACTCTTTTATATCTGTTTCCCTTTTCTTGTCCCATTGGCAAAGAATTATAGACACCTGATTGCCTTCCTGGTGGTTGCGGCGGTGCTGATGGTCATAGGTATGTATTTCACTCCGGAAGCCGACATAAAGAGTTATTGGTACGTAAATCCCATTACCCGTTTCCCCGATTTCATCGTCGGCATGTTAGTCTTTCGGCTGTACGTATGGCTGAAAGACAAACGTATCACAGCGCGGCAAGGGAGTATCTTGGAAATAGCGTCCGTAGTGCTGTTCTTGCTGTTCTATCTGTGTGCATCCGACGTACCTAAAGTCTATCGGTATTCCTGTTACTACTGGTTGCCTGTGTCGTTTGTGCTGCTTAGTTTTTCCCTGCAAAGGGGAATTATTTCGCGTCTTTTGACTAATCGCCTTTTTATTGTTGGCGGAGAAATAAGCTATAGTTTTTATCTGATTCACCTCTTTTTGATTCTGACATACGCCGGATGGCAGAAAGAAACGGACGGGCATATCGGTTGGTATCTGTCTGTTCCGATACTGTTTGTGGCTACCACGTTGCTCAGCCTGCTTTCGTACCGCTATTTCGAGAAACCTATGAACAAACGAATTAAGTCACTGCTAAATTAAATAATTATGGAACAACCTATCAACAAAAGACCTCGCATCGAGGTAGTGGATGCCTTGCGGGGATTTGCCGTAATGGCTATTATTTTAGTTCATAATCTGGA
>JAUNIV010000287.1 GCA_030523385.1 Bacteroidales bacterium
TTTTAGCCTTTTTGCACTCTGTAGATAGCATTTATACGTCTTTTCATCTACAACAAAGATTAAATGGATATTAAAATCAATATTCTCATCAAGAAAAAGAATAGGCCAAATGTAGTAAGATAGGATTTATTTACGTACTTTTGCAACTAAATAGCGACCATTAATAAAATCATGGATAATAATACGGAACTTATTTTAATCAGAATCACCGGTCTGGACCGACCGGGCCTGACGGCTTCTATTACAGAGATATTATCGAAATACGATGTTACGATATTGGACATCGGACAGGCCGACATCCACAGTACCCTGTCATTGGGCATCCTGTTCAAGAGCCGGGAAAGCGATTCGGGCAACATTATGAAAGAGTTGCTGTTCAAGGCATCAGCATTGGGCATCAACATACGCTTCCAGCCTGTCAGCGTGGAGGAATACGAAGAATGGGTAGGTATGCAGGGAAAGAACCGCTATATCCTTACTTTATTAGGGCGCAAACTGTCGGCACGGCAGATAGCAGCCGTGACGGGTATCATGGCCGAACAAGGGCTGAACATAGATGCCATCAAACGTCTCACGGGACGTATTCCTTTGGATGAACGGAAAGCAAGTGTACGTGCCTGTATCGAATTGTCCGTGCGCGGGACTCCGCGAAACCGGGAGGAAATGCAGCAGAAACTCATGAAGCTGAGCAGCGAACTGGAAATGGACTTCTCTTTCCAACAAGATAACATGTATCGCCGCATGAGGCGACTGATTTGCTTCGATATGGACTCCACACTGATACAGACAGAGTGCATAGATGAGCTGGCCGAACGCGCCGGAGTGGGCGAACAGGTGAAGGCCATCACCGAACGGGCCATGCGGGGAGAGATAGATTTCATAGAAAGCTTTACCGAACGCGTGGCTTTGCTGAAAGGACTGGACGAAAGCGTGATGAAAGACATAGCCGAAAAGCTCCCCATCACCGAAGGGGTGGAACGACTGATGTTCGTGCTGAAACGGTATGGATATAAGATAGCCATCCTGTCCGGAGGATTCACCTACTTTGGCAACTATCTGAAAGACAAGTTCGGCATAGATTATGTATATGCCAATGAACTGGAGATCGTGAACGGGAAGCTGACCGGACGCTATGTGGGCGATGTGGTGGACGGCAAACGAAAGGCCGAACTGCTGAGGCTGATAGCACAGGTGGAGCGCGTGGACATAGCACAGACCATTGCCGTGGGCGACGGTGCGAACGACTTGCCGATGCTCTCCATTGCCGGATTGGGAATAGCCTTCCACGCCAAACCGAAGGTGGTGGCCAACGCCAAACAGTCCATCAACACCATCGGACTGGACGGGGTGCTCTACTTCTTAGGATTCAAGGATTCCTATCTGGAAGAGCGAGGCAAACTCTAAAGAAAGAACGAACCATAAGATATGAAATTTGCAGAATTAAATTTAGAAGAGAGCGTGCTCCAGGCATTGGATGCCATGAGGTTTGAGGAGTGTACTCCCGTACAAGAACATACCATTCCTGTCATTTTGGAAGGCAAAGACCTGATAGGGGTGGCGCAGACCGGAACCGGAAAGACAGCGGCCTATCTGCTGCCTGTACTGAACCAGCTGAGCAAGGGTGGATATCCGGAAGATGCCATCAACTGTGTCATCATGGCTCCTACCCGCGAACTGGCACAACAGATAGACCAGCAGATGGAAGGTTTTTCTTATTTCATGCCGGCCTCCAGCGTGGCTGTGTATGGCGGTAATGATGGAGTACGCTTTGAGCAAGAGAAAAAAGGATTGACATTGGGAGCAGACGTGGTTATAGCTACTCCGGGACGCTTGATAAGCCACTTGAGCTTGGGATATGTGGATTTGTCGAGGGTGTCATTCTTCATTCTGGATGAAGCAGACCGTATGCTCGACATGGGTTTCTCGGACGACATCATGCAGATTGTGAAGTATCTGCCCAAGGAACGGCAGACCATCATGTTCTCTGCCACCATGCCTGCCAAGATACAACAACTGGCAAAAACCATCCTGAATGACCCGGTGGAGGTGAAATTGGCTGTATCGAAACCGGCCGACAAGATTATCCAGACGGCATATATCTGCTATGAAAGGCAGAAGCTGGGCATCATCCAGTCTTTGTTTGAAGGACAGACGCCCGAACGGGTTATCATCTTTGCTTCTTCTAAAATGAAAGTCAAGGAGGTGACGCAAGCATTCAAGCGGATGAAGCTGAATGTGGGCGAGATGCACTCAGACCTGGAGCAACCCCAGCGCGAGCAGATTATGCGCGAGTTTAAGAGCGGACGTATCAGCATCCTGATTGCTACGGACATTGTGTCGCGCGGTATTGACATTGACGACATCCGCCTGGTCATCAATTACGATGTCCCGCACGATTGCGAGGACTATGTACACCGCATCGGACGTACCGCACGTGCCAATCATGACGGTTGCTCCATTACCTTCGTAAGCGAAAAGGAACAAACCCAATTCAAGACCATAGAGAATTTCCTTGGAAGGGACATCTACAAAATACCCGTGCCGGAAGAGTTGGGAGAAGCACCGGAATACAATCCTCGCTCAGGACGAGGAGGCAGTAAGGGCGGAGGCTCTAAAAAAGGGAACGGCAAAGGAAGAAAGGGCAACGGCAACCGGAAGCCGAAAAGCCAAGCATCATAAACCGGCATATAAAGCAAGATTCTCTTGCATCAGGCAACACAGATGACGCGGAAGCGATAAACGCGTCATCTGCATTTCATATCATCATCCAACGCATAATCACTGAACCAGTTCGTACGTAAGCTGGCCGTCTTTTGCAATAGTAATATTCACCATGTAGCAGGAAGCACCATCCGGAATACAGATTGTGGCCCGATAATGATAACCCGAAGCATCTACTCCGCAAAAGTCCATATCCGAAAGAATGGCCCACTGCAAGAAATCATCGGGAACAATCCCCTCAAACATCTGCTTCCTTATATCCTTGGCATATAAACTATTCTTGCCTTCGTACACACAAATGTGGATAATATTGTCGTAATACACATTGTCCACTCCCAGACCTTCTTCGGATACACTTGGACGCATCACCTTGATTCGGGAGGGATTGATGTAAACATATAGCCGCGATAACGCACATTGTCGTAAGTCACAATGGAGTCTTTCTTGACCACCTCCGTATAAACGGGAACTTCGACAGTACGAACAAAAGCCAACGAGTCACTTTCATTTTCCGCTTTATGCAACCGGATAATGTCGCCCGTTTCAGAATAAAACCAAAAGATGTATTCTCCCTGCTTTTCTATTTTATACCCGCAAGTCCGTGCGCCAAAAGTCAATAAAGAATCACCCACTACCTTAAAAGCGACAGGAGCGGCAGAGACATCGGCATAATATATGGTATCGCCCTTGATTTTGAGCAATGCGGTTTCCGTATCATCATCCAGCCAAATTCCTTGCAAGAGCGATTTCGCTTCTCTGTCCTCGGCGACAGAAGAACTTTGCTGTTGAGGTGTCCCGCAAGCAGCCAGTATGGCAGACAATAAGAAGATAGAAAGCGTTTTATACATGATTTTATCCTTTGCTTTATTTGTTTTTACTCACTTGCCTATACAGTGATAAGTAAATCCCATTTCGCATAATTCATCTCC
>JAUNIV010000288.1 GCA_030523385.1 Bacteroidales bacterium
TGACCAAAGTCTTGGTCAATGCGTCATACCTTTTATGGTAGTTTATCTTGTCCATAGGCATAGAGATAAGGAAACCGAGAATGAAGTTTCCGCCATAAGACACATCTTAGGAATAATTTTCATTCCCGGTTTTTTTAATTTGCTGCTTAATTACTTCCTCCTGTGTGCATGCGGTTATACGTATAGGCACCAATGGAAATCGTTCCATATTGTATTCCGCTGGCCGAACGATTGAGGGCAGATGCGGTAATATTCAGTTTCTGTTGTGTGCCGCTCACGGTCAATGCAGTGCCGATGGGTAAAGTGACATTTAGCGGATAAGTATCGGTCTGGGTGGTTATAAATGTACCATATCGTTGTGCCAATTTTTCTATCAACAGAGCATCCAGTACGCTGGTGGCAGAGATTGGGATTTCTGTACCTGTCTTGTAAGTATAGGTAGCATCTCCCACTGTCATATTACCGGAACCATACAGGTTGTTCCATTCATCTTGCGTAAAGACAAGTGCTTCCTGATTACTTGATTCAGAGAATGTTACTCCCAAGAATACAGCGTATGCCGTGAATTCATTGGCTTCGATAACCACTTTACCATCTTCCACACTGACACGGTTTTCGTTTACCGATACCCATTGCCCGTCTTTGTATTCCTTGGTTTCCACTTCTCCTGCGAGTTCTTCATCTAAGTTGAAACTGAGTTTTATGGGTGATGTTAGTACAGCATCGTTCTTGTTACAGCCTAATGTAGCTCCCACTAACAAAGTGCTTGTTTCGGTCGCACGACTCCAGACAGAAACATCCTCTGTATAAATCGGAGTAATTTCTATTTTGACGTCATTCCCTTCCACGGCACCGGCTGGAACTTCGGCATCTACTACAATTCCGGCTTTCGTGTTGCCTGTCAGGTGTTCGGTGGTAATGTCACCTGTAGATACAGTTGTGGCCGATACTGGAATTTCTGCTCCGATGTTGCTTGCCAATATAGCGTTCCACATCAAGTGCTGTGTCTTGCCTGTCGCAGTTATGTTCAAGTTGCTCAGCGCAGGTTGCTTGCCAGTGGCTTCAGCTTTCAGAGCATAGCTCCCGGCGGCTACATTCTCAAACACATACATACCATTGTTATCGGTCGTGACAGTGGAAGAAGCTGTACCGCTTAAGGTCACGGTAGCACCGCCGATGGCTTCGCCGCTGATGCTTGTCACTATGCCGCTCAAGGTGTTGGGTGCCACTGCGACGGTGGGCGGCGTTACGTTGTTGTAATCGGGATCGTCATCACTACATGCAGCCATTCCGGTTGTCATAGCTACGATAAGAAGCATGAAAGCTCCTGTTCTCAAAAACTTTCTCATTTTTAGTTGAAGTTTAAAGTTGAACAATTATTGATTATTTATTTGCGTTCTTGTATCGAATTTCCAGGGGAAAGATAGCTGCCGTTCAAAGTCTTATTTGCAGCATAATTCCTCCGGAGAAATCTTTTCCGTTTTGCAGGCTTGCCTGTAGAAAGAGTAGTTTCCACAAGTAGCAGTCTGCACCGATATTGATGTCGTTGCCCGTATATTCCACAATGCCACGCAGGTTACGGGCGAAAGCCGGACGATAGGTCAATCCTCCTGTTATGCCTTGCCATTTTCGGTTGGTTTCTTCTTTATACCAACGATAGGATACATGGATGCCTAATTCATGTCCTTTCAGGTTCAGGTGCTTGGTTGCGGCCAGATAGAAATTTGTGTAGTAATCCGGTGTTTCTTTGGAAGAAAAGTGGTAAGGGTCATTGCTGCCTATAGCAATAGCCGGATGCCACCTGCCTTCTTTCAGCAGGCGTATCTTTACCGACATATATCGGTCTTTCATCTGAAATTTGGGATGTCCGTCTCCAGTTACCCGTTCGCGTTTCAATAGGGTACAGGTGTATGCCAGTTCTATCCAACTGAACGGCACAACCGATACGAAATGATTGTAACTGTCATATTTTGCTTTTTCTCCTCCTGACTGGCAAGTCATTACGTCAGGCAAAAAATCTTTGTTCAGAAAAAAGCCTCCGATGCGTGCTGTTCCCACCGGATTGATTTCTGCCGAAAGCGTATGTATCAATCCGGATATTCCTGTGTATTCTTGTGCTGAGGAGGGTAGGAGAGACAGTATCCACAGGCAGTAAATACTTATCCATATTTTACTTTTCATTTTCCATATCCTCCTTACTATAAAAATCTGTGGTCATGCGGTTCACACCCCATTGAAATGCTTTCCTGTCAAACCATCCTTCCCGTTCGTTCTCTTCCGGGTCAGTGTTATACATTTTCAGAGCGTATGGTTCTGCACCGAAGTTATTTGTCAGTCGGAAATTGGATGCTGGCCGGAAGTTCACCTTTCTGTGCTTCCGTTTATATGGAGGTATCATCATCACTACCTTAAATCCTCCGTTTTCTTCCCATTGGTTGCTGTATTCGGCATACACTCCTACACTGCAATGTTTGAAGTGCCTCATGATTTCCAATTGAGCGCCATAGTCCTTATACACATACCTTCCGCCCCGTAAGCGAAATTGAGTATCATATTGGTTCAGGTAAAAATCCACTCCGGTTAAGGCAGTCCATCGTTCGGGAGTGCTTGCTCTCCAGCCGGTGGCCATTGAGCAGAAACCAGTCCATCCTGCCTGAGCTTCCAAGGCCAGCCAACTGTTTACTATATACATGCCTTTCACATCCAGCCCGTAACGCTCGCTGCCGAACCATCCTCCGCTCACTTTTATGAAACCGCTATTACCGATATGTACTTCCTTGGACAATACAGCCATGTTCAGCCTGATGCGTTTGTAGTAGTCTCCATAGTCATTGTACACCGGAATATATGCCTGCGCAGCTGCCATCCATCCTTTGCCGATATGCCATTTCACACCGGGGGTAAGATTCACCAGTACGTCATAAACTCTGCCGTTGTGCAGAATATCCCGATAATTCAGTTCTGCACCACAAAATAAGTCTATGCTTGGCTGTGCCCATACTTTTCCCCATATCATGGCAGACAGGCAACATATAAGTAATATCTTGCCCGAATGCATTTTCATATCCTTTTTCATAAAGAGAAACATGTTTAGAGGCGTTCTCTGCTTATTATCCACAAGAAGCGGGCGTTCCCTATGATATATCTGCGCCACATCCGGCGTGGCTCTTTCAGCAATCTGTATAGCCATTCAAAACCATGCTCTTGCCAGGATTGCGGTGCACGTTCCACTGTCCCTGCAAAAAAGTCGAATACTGCACCGATGGTTCCTGTGTGACAATTTATGTCCAGTTCCTTCCAATGCGTATAAGTCCATATTTCCTGTTTGGGAGCAGTCATGCCTATCCACAGCAGATCGGGTTTTGCCCGGTTGATAGCCGAAATGATATTTCTGTTGTCTTCGTCCGAAAACTGCGGCTTGTAAGGCGGACTGTAAGTTTCCACGGTGATGTTCGGATAGTCAGTGGCTGCACGTTGTTTGACAAGTGCAAGCACCTGCGGACTGCTGCCCATGAAAAAACATTTGCCTCCTTTCCGGTTCAGCTTTTCCATTTCAAATGTGAACAAATCCCATCCTGCAATCCGCTCTTTGGGTTGCGATTGTGTTTTCAAGAACTGACATGCTTTCACAATGCTCATC
>JAUNIV010000289.1 GCA_030523385.1 Bacteroidales bacterium
GCAAGTATATCTTCTCTGAGAAGTACAACCGGCATCATAACCTGCAAAAGTCAAGTTTTTGATAGCAATTTGTCTTTTTTTCTTCCCATTACTTCGCACTTTTATTTTTTCTTCTTATATTTGTGCTCTATAACACGGTTTTATAGCATATTTATGGTTAGGAAAGAATTATCGGAAACGGAGATTGCCGAAAGCATACCCGATCTGTGGCAACCTCTTACTCAAGAGCAAAGAGAAGTCTTGGCTCAGAATTTTATGATACAGAAATATAAAAAGAATGAGACCATTTATTGCGAAGGAGAAACGCCAATGCATCTCATGTGCCTTCTTAGTGGAAAAGTGAAAATCTACAAAGAAGGAGTGGGCGGGCGCAGCCAAATCATACGGGTCATCAAGACAAAAGAGTATTTTGCATACCGTGCCTATTTTGCCGAAGGCAACTTTGTCACTGCCGCTGCTGCCTTCGAACCTTGCACCATCTGCCTCATTCCCATGCCCACCATCGTAAAGCTGATAAAGGAGAACCCGAAGCTGGCCATGTTCTTTATCAAGCAACTATCCATCGATTTGGGCATTTCCGACGAAAGAACCGTAAACTTGACTCAAAAACACATTCGCGGACGATTGGCCGAATCTCTCCTATTCCTGAAAGATACCTACGGATTGGAAGAAGACGAATCTACACTTAGCATCTATCTTTCGCGCGAAGACTTGGCCAACCTTTCCAATATGACCACTTCCAATGCCATCCGTACACTCTCTAATTTTGCTACAGAGAAATTGATTGCCATCGACGGACGAAAGATTAAAATCATAGACGAAGACAAGCTGAAAAAAATCAGCAAGATAGGATAATCTGATTTTATGGAATAAAAATAAGGATGTGTCGCGGTTTTATCAGAGTCTCCCGGACACATCCTTATTTCTTTTTTCTTTTATAATGCTTTCCTTATCCTCACTAATTTGGTCAACAAGCTTTCCAGCAAATCCAACTTCAGCATGTTGGCTCCGTCACTCTTCGCCACGGAAGGGTCTTCGTGAGTCTCCATAAACAAGCCATCCACTCCTACCGCCACTCCGGCTTTGGCCACTGTTTCTATCAACTGCGGCATACCGCCTGTTACGCCCGAAGTCTGATTGGGCTGTTGCAGCGAATGGGTTACATCTAGAATAACAGGGAAGCCGAAAGTCTGCATCTCCGGTATGCCCCGATAGTCCACCACCAAATCCTGATAGCCAAAGGTTGTGCCGCGTTCGGTCAGCATAACCTGTCGGTTTCCGGCTTCCACCACCTTGTCTGCCGCAAAGCGCATGGCAGCCGGCGAGAGGAACTGTCCTTTCTTGATATTCACAATCTTACCCGTATGGGCAGCTGCCACCAGCAAATCGGTCTGTCGGCAAAGGAAGGCAGGTATCTGCAACACATCTACATATTCGGCAGCCATGGCAGCCTCATCGGCCGCATGAATGTCCGTCACTACAGGGACGCCAAAAGTCTCGCGCACCTTGCGAAGCACTTTCAAGGCTTTTTCATCACCTATCCCCGTAAAAGAATCCAGTCGAGAACGATTGGCTTTCCTATATGAACCTTTAAAAACGTATGGAATACCCAACTTTTCGGTAATCTTCACCACGCGCTCGGCTATGCGAAGAGCCATCTCTTCCCCTTCTATCACACAAGGACCTGCCAGAAGGAAGAAATTATCGTCTTTCTTTAAATCTGTAATTGTTGTCATCTTATATTGTTTCTGCATTTGGAACATTCATTTAGGAATAATCAGCGTTATGGCTTCGGGGCGAACGGTGATTTCCAAAGGGAAATGGCGGTCCAAGATACGCCCATCGAGGCTGACGGAAGCATTCTGCGCACGAAGCACTTTGACTTTGCGGGTGCGATAAGGCTTTACCATTTTGTGGTTCAGTATCCGCCCCTGCAACAGCATCCACAATCCGGAAAAGAGCTGCAAAAGTTCCGGACGATAGATCACCGATACGTCCAACCACCCATTATAGGGCACCGCACTGGGCGTAAGTCCGTAGCCTCGGGCACTGCCCACACACACCGTCATAATGCGTCCGCGAATGTGTTCACCATTGACACAGAGGTGCGTGCGATAAAGCTTCCGTTCGAAAAGCAGCAAAAACATAGAAGCCATGAAAGACAATTCGCGTATTCCCCAAAAACGGCGTGTGCCATCGGATATCTGTACGATACGTGCCCCCAAACCTATATAGACGGCATTGAGGAAATATCGGTCGGTATGCTTTTCGCCATCAAAGTAGTTGCAGCATCCCACATCGATCTTGCGCAGGCGCCGATTGATAATCCAATCTACCGCAGCTTTATAATTATCTTCGTCCAGTCCCCAATATTTGGCAAAGTCATTGCCTATGCCATTGGGGATAATACCGAAAGCAATGCTCGTCTTATCTTCCACGGCAGAGGTCATAATGCCATTGACGGCATCATTGATGGCACCGTCACCGCCCACAATGACAATGGTGCGATAACCGTTATTGGCAAGCGTACGCGCCAGACGTTCCACCGACCCGAAACCTTCGGACTGCACGTAATCAAAGTCCACCTGACGGCTTTCCATGTAATTGCGTATTTCATTCCAGCGTTTCTGAGTCTTCCGGCTTCCGGCTTTCGGGTTATATATAATTCCCCATTTATTTGGTTCTACGGCCATAATATTCAGTCCTTAAACAAATTCATTATTTTTTCCAGTTTCTCCTCCATGGGCAGACAAGCGTCCAGCCAGTGTATCGTGAATCCTCTCCGTTCCATCCCTCTGAACCAAGTCATCTGCCGTTTGGCAAACTGATGGATGGCTATTTCCAACTGGCGAAACATCTCTTCATAAGAAATACTGCCCACCACATACAATGTCAGATACTTATATTCCAATCCGTAATAAATCAAATCTTCAGCGGCAATCCCGCTATCCATCAAGGCTCTGACTTCGTCCACCATGCCTTCGTCCAACCGCTGTTTCAGCCGACGGGATATTTTCTCCCTGCGAAGCTCGCGGTCGATGTCCACTCCTATTATCAGGCTGTCGATGTGTGGAAACTCCCTGTATTCGGGCGGCTGATGTTTGTAATACTCTTCTATTTCGATGGCACGGATGGCACGTTTCACGGTATCTACATCCGTTGAATTATGCAGTTTCTTATAAGAGGCCAGCAGGTCGGTAAGTTCTGCCAACGTCTTATCGGCCAGCGAAGCACGTAATTCCGGATTCTCCGGCACGGGCAGCAACTTATATCCCTTCAATACGGCTTCCAGATACATGCCCGTCCCTCCACACAAGATGGGGCACTTTCCTTTTTCTTTCACTCCGCGATAAGCCTCCAAGAAATCCCGTTGATACTCAAATACATTATATTTATACCCGGGCTCCACAATGTCTATCAGGTGATAGGGAATCACGCGACCGTTTACCGTATAGTCTGCCAAGTCCTTTCCCGTCCCCAAATCCATACGCCGATACACCTGCCTGCTGTCTGCACTGATAATCTCAGTATCCAGCTTGCACGCCAATGCTGCTGCCAAAGGTGTCTTTCCCGAAGCAGTAGGTCCCAATATGGTAATCAAATCGTATTTCTCCATTGCGAG